>CAJXRW010000058.1 GCA_913060525.1 uncultured Gammaproteobacteria bacterium | reverse complement strand
CTGTCTCGTGGGCTCGGAGATGTGTATAAGAGACAGAGGTTATTCTAAATATGGTTAGAGACTATCAATTACTTTCCATTATTGTTCCAATGCATAATGAAGATGAAGCGTTAACTGCATTCTTTGAAACGACTGTGCCAATTCTGAAATCACTTAATAACAAGTTTGAAATTGTTTGTATTAACGATGGCAGTACAGATGATACGTTAAACAATCTAATTGACAAACAACAATCTATTCCAGAAATTGTCATTGTAGACCTACATAAAAATTTTGGGAAAGAAGCTGCGCTTACTGCAGGCATTGAGCAAGCAAGCGGTGATATTATGATCCCTATGGATGCAGACTTACAAGACCCACCAAGCATCATTCCAGAAATGGTTGAAAAATGGAAAGCTGGCGCAGACGAAGTCCTGGCAGTACGTGCTTCAAGAGAGAGCGATACCGCCATGAAGCGAAGATCAGCTGGAATGTTTTATAAAGTATTCAACAAATTTGCGGATCATAAAATACCCTACAATGCAGGTGATTTTAGATTAATGGATAAATCAATTGCAGAAGTTGCTTTAATGCTGCCTGAGAAAAATCGATTCATGAAAGGTATTTTAAGCTGGGCAAGCAATGGAAATACAGCAGTAGTTGAATATACCCGTGAAGCCAGGGAGCATGGTGAGTCCAAATGGAATTATTGGAAGCTATGGAATTTTGCCATTGATGGCATTACGGCTTTTAGTAGTTGGCCACTTAGAGTATGGAGCTATGTTGGTGTCGCTGTGTCATCAATCGCAGTATTGTTTATGATATTTGTATTTTTAAAAGCTTTATTTATGAGTTCTACCGTTCCAGGTTATGCTTCCTTGATGTGTGTCATTTTATTTTTGGGCGGAATCCAATTAATTACGCTAGGAATTATGGGTGAATATATTGCCCGAATCTACAATGAGAGCAAAAACAGGCCGCTATACTTAATCAAAAAAATATATAAATGAGCACAAACTAAATAACATCAATAGCTCGCTCGTATTAATTTGGTTCATTTGATAAAATTATAAAATATATCATAACGTTATGGTTTACAAAATGAGCGAGCAAACACTAAATAAATTGAAACAAGTTATTAATGAGAGTGATAAGCTATCACGAAGTCTAAAAGCTAATTTATGCGATGAAATTAATAGCTTAATTATTGAATTACGTGAAATTGAAAAAGATAACCCTGAGTTAGCCACATCTGTCGCTAGAAACACACTCTCGGATATCCTATATAAGGTGAACCACCCAGATTCTACAGAAACTCCAGAAGAATTTATGGAAGATATTGCACTACGGTACGAAACAAGCCACCCACGCCTTACAAGTGCATTACAAAACATTGTAAATATTCTATCTGGTATAGGGATTTAAGTATTTTTTAACCCTATAATTTCTAAATTTTACAATACGTTAAATAAATGTTTTTTTATAAAAACTGTTGCAAATAAATGCAAGTTTGACTAATAATCACCAAAATATTTTAATCTATCACCTAGGAAATATTCGTATGAGTAAAAATCTGGTTATCGTAGAATCACCAGCAAAATGTAAAACCATTAATAAATATCTTGGAAAAGATTTTACTGTACTAGCCTCATACGGACATGTTCGAGATTTGCCCGCTAAAGAAAATTCCATTGATACTGAAAATGATTTTAAAATGACGTATCAGCTAATAGATAGAAACAAAAAACATGTTGATGCGATAAAAAAAGCCGCAAAATCATGTGAGACCATATATCTCGCAACTGACCCTGATCGCGAAGGTGAGGCTATTTCCTGGCATGTCCATCAAGCTCTTAAAAATGCACGCCTATTGAAAGATAAAAATGTCTACAGAATTGCATTTAATGAAATCACCAAAACAGCTGTTTCCGAGGCTATTGCTAATCCACGCGAACTGTCAATGGACTTAGTTAATTCCCAACAAGCCAGACGATGCTTGGATTTTTTGGTTGGATTTAAACTTTCTCCATTATTATGGAAAAAAGTTCGCAGAGGGTTATCTGCTGGTCGAGTTCAAAGTCCTGCCTTAAGGATGATTGTTGAACGAGAAAATGAAATTCAAAGTTTCGTGAAACAAGAATACTGGTCAATTACTGGTAATCTTAAAGCGAATAAGAAAGTTTTTCCTGCAAAACTGACACATTATAATGAAAAAAAACTTGAGCAATTTGATATTAATTCTGAAGATCTAGCAACCTCTGCAATTGAGGTAATTAATCAAGATGCTAATGGTACTTTAATCGTTAGTAATGTTGAGAAAAAACAAAAGAAACGTAACCCCCAACCACCATTTATCACATCAACCATTCAGCAAGAGGCCTCTAGAAAACTGGGGTTCAGCACCAAGAAAACCATGATGGTTGCGCAACAACTATATGAAGGTGTTGACCTTGGAAGTGGTGAAGCAATGGGTTTGATAACCTATATGCGTACTGACTCTATTCATTTATCAGAAGATGCAATACGTGATATTAGAAATCATATTAATAAAGTTTATGGAGAAGAGAACTTACCAGGTTCACCACGGGTATTTAAGTCCAAATCGAAAAATGCTCAGGAAGCTCATGAAGCAATACGCCCTACTTTAGTTGATAACACCCCAGATTCAGTTAAAAGCTTTTTAACAGCCGATCAGTTTAAACTATATCAATTAGTTTGGAAGCGAGCAGTTGCATCCCAAATGATTCACGCAGTCATTAATACGCTTTCGATAGAATTTGAGACACAAAACCAAAAGCACATTTTTAAAGCAACAGGTTCAAATATACATAAGCCTGGTTTTATCACTTTATATCAAGAGTCTACCGATGATGATAAACCTACTGAAACTGAAGATGAAATTAATATTCCACTGCTTGAAAAGGGTGCAAAAGTTAACCTATTAGAAATAATACCTAAACAACATTTTACCGAGCCGCCACCACGTTATTCAGAGGCAACATTGGTTAAATCACTTGAAGAACATGGAATTGGTCGACCATCAACATATTCATCAATTATTTCTACCTTAATGCAAAGAGAATATGTTGAGCTCGTTTCTAAACGGTTTCACCCTACTGATGTTGGCAATGTCGTTAATAAATTTTTGACTGAGTATTTTACCAAGTATGTTGATTACGACTATACCGCCAAACTTGAAGATAAATTAGACTCCATTGCAAACGGTAACGTTGACTGGTTACCAGTAATGCATCAGTTTTGGAAACCGTTTATAAAACTAGTCGAAGAAATTGATGGTAGTGTAAAACGCAGCGATGTAACTCAAGAAAAAATAGATGAAAAATGTCCAGACTGTGGCAATGAACTTAGTATTAGATTAGGTAGGCGTGGTAAGTTTATAGGCTGTACTAACTATCCAGAATGCAAATACACCAGACCAGTGGAAGGTGATAATCAAGAGAAGGAAAAAGTAGAACCAGAAATTATACCTGATCGAAAGTGTCCTTCGTGTGAAAGTGACTTAGTGATAAAAATGGGCAGGTATGGGAAATTTGTTGGATGTTCTAACTACCCTGAATGCAAGCATATGGAACCACTCGAAAAACCAAAGGATACAGGTGTCGAATGCCCACAGTGCAAAAAAGCAAACATCATGGAAAAAAAATCTCGAAGAGGTAAAATATTTTATTCTTGTAATCAATACCCTAAATGCAAATATTCATTATGGTATAAGCCAATAGCGGAGTCTTGTCCAAAATGTAATTGGCCTATCTTAATGCATAAATCGACCAAAAAATTTGGTGAACAAAAAGTATGTCCACAGGAAGAGTGTGATTTTGTAGAAAATATTTCTGAAGCTGCGGGTGAATAGTTGTCCGCAATCTTTTTAGGAGCTACAAGAAAGCATTGAACAACCTGCTCGATTCCTTGCCCACTCTGGGCGTTTAGCAAAATATTTTTCATAGTTTGGTTGTTCATCGTATGGGTTTTTAATGACATCCATTAGTTCATAAATAAGCTCATAGTTACCACTCTCAGCCTCATCTATTGCCTGTTGAACCATATAGTTGCGCAAAATAAACTTTGGATTTGTTTTATTCATTTCATTAGCACGTGATTCAGCAAATATATTATCCTTGCATACAAGTTGGCAGTACTGACGCAACCAACTTAATATATCATTCCTTGTGTTTTTAGACATCTGTTCTACGTTATAAAAACTATTTTTTACAATATGAAATAACTCATCATTAGGTATAGCATTTGATTGTTGAGTGATATTGGATAAGCTTCTGAAAAATATTGTATAATCAGTTTCATGGCTTTGTAAAACTTGGAATAAGGTTCTTATTAATCTTTGACTTTCATCTGCCCATTTTGATAACCCTAGCTTTGATAAATACATTGCCTGAAGTGATTCGTTTAAATAGTCAGTTTGAGCATCAAGAATATCCTCTAAAGGCTTAGCTTCTTTAATTAACGGATATATTGCCTGGGCTAACTTTGATAAATTCCACATGATTATTTCTGGTTGCCGACCATAGCAATAACGTTTACCTTCAGCGTCTGTGGTATTTGGTGTCCATAAAGGGTCATACCCTTCCAGCCAACCGTAAGGACCATAATCAATAGTTAAACCTAGAACAGACATGTTGTCTGTATTTAACACACCATGAACAAAACCTACTCTCATCCAATTAACAACAAGATCAACAGTCTTTTTACAAATGTGCTCAAATAAATTTAGATAAGTCTCTTTTGAAGGCTCACCTAAATTTTGAAAGTATTGCTTAATAGTAAAGTCTAATAATTTTTGCAAGATAGGTATTTCATTTTGTGATGCATGGATCTGAAAGTGTCCAAAGCGTAAAAAACTTTCTGCAACCCTACATACAATTGCACCTTGTTCCATCTTAGGGTGACCATCATAGAACATATCACGCCCAACATGCTCACCAGTGAGAATTAGACTTAACGCTCGAGTAGTGGGCACACCTAGATAATACATTGCCTCACTACATAAAAACTCTCGTATTGATGATCGTAACACGGCGAAACCATCAGCATGTCTAGAATAAGGGGTTGGGCCAGCGCCTTTTAATTGCAGTTCCCAAGTTTTGTTTCTATATGTAATTTCACCCAGGTTAATTGCTCTACCATCCCCAAGTTGACCAGCCCAATTGCCAAACTGGTGACCACCATAACAGGTTGCATACGTACTAATATCGTTTGTATTTTGACCTGAAAATACATTCAAAAACGCTTTAGACTGGCACTGTAATTCAAGAATACCCAATAATTCTGCAACATCAGTCGAGCAAGCAATCAGTTTAGGATTAGATAAGGAAATTGGTTTTACATAGGAAAAGCTGGTGTCTGAAACCTGACGCGTGAAATTTTCAGTTATTCTATCTGCTGGTAGTTGTTGAGTGAATTTAGATGTTCTGATTCCAAATAACATCTTTTATATCAGCCCAGCTTCTTCTCTTATAATCTCATAGATACCACTCCAATCTTTATCAGCTTGATTTATAGCTGACCCTATTTTACCAAGCCCAATAAACGCAATCTGTTTCATCACTCACCTTTAAATTTGTGATTTAGTTTCCCATTGTTTTGATTTCAACTCTAATTCAGCACTATTTAAATTAGGCGGGAATCCATTATAGCGACGCCATAACTCATAACCCAATTTAACTTCTTTCAACAACACCCACCCTTTTGCCAACACACCCTGCCTTAAATACTTAGGCTCAGGCCAATCTTCTTGTTTTTCAGGAACAATTAAAAGCTTAAACAGACCATATTGATTTCCCTGTGGAGAGACAAATGTTACCTTTCCTTTAAACGTACCTATTGCTACCGCAGGCCATCCACTAAATTGAATAGCAGGCCACCCTTCAAACTGTAATCGCGCTTCATCACCCACATGAATCAAAGGGGCATCATTACCATTAACCCAAAGCTCTACCGCACGCGAATTTGTATCAGGAACAAGAACGGCTAACACATCCCCAGGTTTTACAAACACTGAGTCATCTCCACTCATTCGGCTGATAATTATGCCTGGTCTTGGCGCTCTTACTTGACGACTTGTTTGCTGATTTATGGTTACTTGAATCTTAGCGAGTTGTGCTTGTGCTTGAGCAAGCTCTTGTAAATATTTTAAATACTCTAGCTGTGATTCTTCATATACTCTTGATGCACTCAACCCTTTTTCTAATAATTGTTTATTTCTGTCCACGTTCTTTTTAGATGTACTTACGCCCAGCTCGGCAGCTTCAACACGAAGCTTAGATGCATCTTCTTCCATTTTGAGTCTTTTCATAAAACCTGGATCAATATTTGCAATTTCAACCAGTAAATCACCTTTTTCTACATGTGTACCTTCTTGAACATGCCAGGTATCAAGACGACCATCGATAGGTGCAAATATATTTTGCTCTCTATCAGTTGGTGAAAGCGCTATAACCTTGCCTACCCCAAAAATACTTTGCTGCCATGGAACAAACATAAGCGCAAGCACAGAAATAATAAATGCTATACCAAAAACCCATGCAACTTTTTTAAGCTTAGGGGTTTTTCTAATATGTTGAATTGATTTATAGTGCTCAAAATTTTTCATGGCTTATAACTCAATAGTACTTTCAAAATAATGCCCAACACGGTTTCTCTGTGTTGTCACAATTAGCGATGATGCATATTTTTCAATCGCTATTAATATTTCTTTAAGCTCATCTTCAGGAACAATATCCAAACTATTTTCTAAAATAAGTAATTTTGGCTTACCAAGTAGCGCTCTAATAATTGATATTTTTTGCAAAAAAACTATATTGAATATAAAGGCGTGCCCAGCAATCTCAGTATCATAACCATCGGGCAAATTATCAATATATTCAGTTAAATTGAATACATTAATTAGGTATTTTAAATCATCAATGAGTATATCTTCTTTATCCAGACATAAGTTATCCATTATTGTGCCTGAAAAAATTTCAAACCCACGAACAATAGAAAAATATTTGCGTACTTGGTATGGATCAAATAGCTTGATATCAGAACCATTAATGTAAATTTTACCTGTATAATCGGTCGTATCAAAACTAAATATCTGATCCATTAATAATTTTGCCCGAGAAAGTCGCCTATCATTTAGCAGAATTTTTTGATTAACTCTAATCTCGAAATTAACGGTATCATTTTTATCGTGACCTGGTTTATGTTCCAAAAAGTTTTCCACTTTCAACGAATTGAAATTTTGCAAATAAGTTGAAATCTCATTGTCTATAGGATGATATTCTTTTTGTTGCGTACTACTTAAGTGAAGCACCTTAGTAAGCTTAACCACACCTGCCATCAAGTCATAATAATCACGCAAATATCCACCTAACTTGACAAAACCTGTCAAGATAATATTCACTAATAACTCCGCAGCCACAAGCTGACCTAGTGAAAGTTGCCCATTAATAACCAAATAACCACCAATACCCAACAATGCTGTATTACCGACTACATAAACAATTGATACACCGATTAGATGCTTTAAAATATATTTATAGTGAGACTGTCTCGAACTAACATACCCGTATAAACGATTATCTGTTTGCTGTAGCGCATAATTTTCATTTTCATCAACTCTAAAAGTGAGCGGATTTTGTGTGATCTCATCCAACCAGGCAGCGACTTCATATTTATTGTCTGACTCATTAATAGCAGCTCTTAACGCACCTTTATATGGTATTAATATAACCAATGTCATCATAATTATAAGCATAATATCAAATGCCAATAAAAATGGATGGTAAAATGCCAAGACCACCATACTAAAGGTTGCTTGAAGAAGAATATCCAACATGGTTAAGAATATTATACCCGTTGTTTTCTGAACAGTTACTACTTCAAAAAAACGGTTTACAAGTTCAGGCCCTCGGTATTCACGAAAATTAGCAAATTTAATTTGATTTAAGTGGGTAGCAAACCGTAAAGTAATATTTGCAAATATACTTTGTTGAATATTTTCAACTGTTATCGCTTGTGAAAGCTTAATAATTGCACCAATTGTCAGCAAAACAAAAACAATGGTTGTCAGTATAAAAATAGGCTTTACCAGAGTACCAAAAGAAACTAAATTAACTAACGTTTGTACAGCAACGGGTAATGCGAGTGTTAATAAACTTATAAACAAGCTATAAATTAATATTACAACAACCGTACTTCGATCTACATTAAGTATATCTTTAGTACTTTTAAATAAATTAGATGCCATCAGTTCGTTATTCCACCATTAAATATGAAATTTATATCAGGTTTTTATTTACAGGTATTAAAGTTCATGTTAGATTAAAAAAATCATTACTTCAAGCGAAACTATAATGTTAGTAAAGCCTAAATGGACCTTTTTGACAAATCATGCACACATACTTTTTTTAATTCATAAAAAACAGTCCATTACAATTCGTCAAATGGCCATTGAAATTGGGATTACAGAACGTGCTGTACTTAGAATTATAGGCGAACTAGCCCAAGATGAGTATCTGTTAGTTATTAAAGATGGTAGACGAAATACATACACGATAAATCTCAAGAAACAACTTAGACATAATCTTGAAAATCATTGCAGTGTAGAAAAATTATTAAATGCATTAGCTAGCTGATTTAACAACAAGTATTACTAAAATATGGTTGCATATAATGGTTTATGGTGGATAAGATTTTGAAAAAAATGATTCTTATTTGCTGCATTATCTGTTCAAAGTTTAATTACGCAATTCAGTATAATATTTTACAGATATACGATATCGCACATCAGAGCTCACCTGCATTAAAGTCAATTGATGCAAAATATCTTGCCGAGTCAACAAAAATTGAAAAAGCAAAAGGCATCCTTTTTCCAAGAATTGATTTATATGGTCAGTTAGGCACAAAAGCTACTTATCCAACCAATCTGGCATCCTACCAAGGTTTAACCGATCAATACACATTAGGTTTAACACTTAGTCAGCCAATATTCGATTACAGTGCATTTACGTTTTATGATGTCGCTAAACATATCGTCAATGCTTCATTTTTGAATATGGAATACAGACAACAAGAATTTATTGTAGAAGTTGCAAAATCTTATTTTTTTGTATTACTGACGAAATCGAATCTTGAAGTTGCTCAAGAACAATTAAAGGCTACTTCAGCAACTTTAGAGCAAACTAAAGAACAAAAAATATTGGGTCAAAAAAATATTAGCGAACTAAAACAAATTGAAGCGACTTTGTTTAGAGCAGAAGCAGAAGTTGTCAAAGCAGAAAATTTATATAAAACAGCTAAATATAGACTACAAGTTTTTACTGATATAGAAGATGCGCAACTCGCTAATACAAACTTGAACATACCTATATTTCATCCCATTCCAAGAAATATAGAGGAATGGGTTGCACGTTCGGTCAGGAACAATAAAAAATTAAAATCTGTCATAAACAAACGAGAAGCAACAAAAGACGCTATAGATGTATGTAGCGGAAACTTTTTCCCTGTTATATCACTCAACGCTGGTTATTATTTTTTATTAAGCCCTGTATACGAACTGTCTCTTATACACATCTCCGAGCCCACGAGACAGGCAGAAATCTCGT
>CAJXRW010000057.1 GCA_913060525.1 uncultured Gammaproteobacteria bacterium | reverse complement strand
CTACACAGAGTAGATCGTCGGCAGCGTCAGATGTGTATAAGAGACAGGATAAATATAGAGTGTAGTTAAAATTTACAATCTATGTGGTTAGATCACAATTTAACTAATAGTTAACGGTAAAAAGATTAAGATTTAACTTTAAAACTGATCAGTATCACAATGATAAAGGCGGATGAATATTTATATTTTCTAAGCCACCTAATGCGGCGGTGAATGCAAGTTAATTGTAGTTTTAATATTTAATAATGATAACGGCATTGTGCAATGATAAGGTTATTGCCTGCTACTTTATATACAACTCTATGTTCTCGATCAATTCGTCTTGACCAGTAACCAGTCCAATTATACTTTAAAGGCTCTGGATCACCGATGCCTTCAAAATGATTCCTGCTAATTGCTTTGATGAGCTCATTGATCCTTTTAAGCTTTCTCTTATCATTTTTTTGCCAATATAGGTAATCTTCCCAGGCTTGTTCTGACCAGGATAAAATCATTCCTCAATTAATCCATGGTTTTTTGTGTTTCCAGCTTCTATCTCAGTAATGGCGTCATTTAGCCTTTTTGCATTTTTAGGGCTAGACATTAAATAGAACGTTTCTTCATAAGCTTGAAAATCTTCAAGCGACATTAATACTGCTGGTCTGCCTTTTTGGCGCGTAACCATGATTGGCGCATGGTCATCATTTACCTGATCAAGCACTTTTGCAAAAGACTCTCGAACAGATGAGTATGACATCATTTTCATTATTTATCCCTTTGAATATAAAAATTGTACTTATTATTGTACAATAACTACCATTCTAATTCAATTTACTATGTTACCAAAATCCCAACCACGGATGAAATTTCCATTTTTCCTTTCTGCTGTCTAATTTAACTGTTGAAAATTTTAAGGTAAGTTTGGCGCATTTTTTTCGCATTGAGAAATAAAAGTCACCATCATGATTTTAATGCTTCTCCATGTTTATCCAGTAGGGGTGATTCATGAATCGCCCCTACACCTCGGACATCATGCGCCCGTACATGATTCCTGCCATATAACACCCATAAATCATCCACCTGTACATTCTCGTGCTTCTACAGGATTGACAAATAATTTATCCTGTTCCCAAGAGTCAGGGTTGTTATGGATATATTCCCTAATGTGATTTAATTCAGTTTCATTACGAATGATACGCTCCCAATAATTGCGTTGCCATAATTTGGCACCAACCATTTGACGGTATTCATTGATGCGTTTGGTTACGGCGGATTTGAATGATCGGATAATTGTCGGAATGGAACCGGATACGGGTTTTCCAAATTGTTCGACCGCCGTAGGGGCACGGCGCGCCGTACCCCTACCATCCAAAATAATAATAATCCCATGAAAATGATTTGGCATCACCACCCATTCATCCAGCTCTATATTTGGGCGCAATACGGACGTATTTTCCCATTCGATGGCAGTGATTTTCCCCATCTCATTCAACCGCATCTGACCATCTTTAATTTCGCCAAATAGGCATTCACGGTTTTGGGTGCAGATGGTAATAAAATATGCGCCTGCCTGAGAATAATCATAGTCTTTCAGGCGAATGGAGCGTCGATGGTGAATATCTGGGTCATATCTCATGCCATTATTCCTTTTCCCAGTCGCATTTTAGGGCAATGTTTTTGACTTGCTCAAACATAAAATCTAGCGCTTTATGATTAATAAATGCCTGTAAACATTGTTGTCTAAACTCTTGTTCGGTTGCTTGTTCTTTGGCGCTAATAAAAGCCCAGGGTAAAATAATGGCATCTTTAATTAAATCTGCGACATCAAAAACTAAAGCACCGCGACGTGTTTTTCCATGCATCACGGCAAAGCCATGTGGAATGCCTAACACCCATAATGTCGTTGCAGCCAGACCATAAGCCAAATAATTGCCGTGGTTGAGGAAAGCATTGGCAATATCCTGACCATCATGATTGCGACTAAACTTTCCATATTGTGTTGAAAAGGCAGCGGTCTTGTATAATTCTTTTGTTAACTGGGCTTCTATACTTAACAAGTCATTCACATTATTTGCTTGTTTAATTTTATTAGTGGTATTTTCTAACTTTGAAACAATGTTCTTATTATCCAGATTAAAGCCATTATTTGTTAAATCACTGTCTTTGCTCCAGGCATTTTGAATAAACTGGATTCGCGCAAGTTGAAAGATTTTTGCCGCTTCAAGCCGTTTGGCATCATCAAACCAAAATTTCATCCAGCCTTGAATGTATTCAGTAGGACAGTATTCACTTTGGGGTGTTAGCCATTCGACTTCTGTTGCCATTAACAATGGTGTGCCGCCACCGCCACAAAAACCAATTAAGACACCAGCGGAGGCGAGCATTCTTGTTGCGGCTTGCGTAATAGATGTGCCTGTTCCCAGTAAAATAACAGTCGTATTGGCAATCGGAATATTCCAATATTGGTTTTCATTTTTGGCTTCGGTTAAATACAAAACGCGCCCATCTTTTTGCATGACACGGCATTTTTCCAAATAATAAATGTTGGCTCGTTTTGAGTGAAGTATGGCTTTTAGATTTTCTAATTGCTCCATTCAGAGAGAAAAGTAATGGCACTATAAATACAAAGTGTAGTTGAATATTTGTTTAAGTGTGGTTAGATCATAATTTAACTTATTAGACTTATTTCTGAATAAGTGGTATTAAAATCCACAGCAATAGACAATAAATACTTCGTCCACATAAGATGTAGTTTGAATTTTTTTTATCAACCCAATGCTTGTTTCTGAAAAAGCGACCGAATTAAGAGATTTGGTTTCTGAGATAAAAGAAAAGCACTTACATTAACGAAACACGCATAACCCCTCTTGAGAATTTCACAAACCTTCACTTAAATAGAAGGCAACAAATTAATTACTTTCTGAATTAAGATAATTATGATTTTAAGCATTCCACTTGCTTTAATATTTATTATGCTGCTTGCTATAGCCTGTCAATGGACAGCTTGGAAGCTAAAACTTCCAGCAATTTTATTTTTACTTGCCTGTGGCATTATTTTTGGCCCATTAAGTATTCTGGTATTTAACAAAGCGATCATCAGTCCAATAGAAATATTTGGTAATGACCTTTTTTATTCCATAGTCTCGTTAAGTGTTTCGATTGTTCTGTTTGAAGGCTGCATGTCTTTAAATTTTTCAGAAATAAAAGGCAGCGGAAAAGTTGTAAGAAATTTCGTCACCATTGGTCTACTTATTACCGCCATTTGCACCGCAATATTAAGCCATATTATTCTCGGGTTTCCTTGGCCTGTTGCTGCCATGCTTGGTGCTATTGCCAGTGTCAGTGGCCCTACTGTTGTTGTACCAATGTTACGCAGCATCCGTCCAAATAAAGAAATTGCGAAAATCGTAACCTGGGAAGGAATGCTAGTAGATCCTTTAGGTGCATTATTTGCCGTTATTGTATACACCGCAATTAGTAGTGCAAATCAGTTTGAAGCATTAACATCGGTTGTTTGGCATGTCTTAGCCATCAGTATAACAGGCATTATAGTTGGTATTGGTTTTGGTTATATTCTGGGTCTGGTATTAAGAAGGCATTGGGTGCCTGATTACATGGCAAACTTATTTGTATTAAGCACGGTCGTCGTTACCTTTGGTGTGGTTGAAAATATCTTTGATGGCTCAGGACTACTTGCGGTCACCATTATGGGCATTATGGTTGGTAATATGCGAAATACCAATATTGATGATATTGTCGACTTTAAAGAGAATTTAAGCATCTTGCTCATCTCAGTTTTATTTATCACATTAGGCGCAAATGTTACATTCACTGGCTTTCAGTATGTCATTTTTCCTGCCATTCTGCTTATTCTATGTTTACAGTGTATTGTTAGACCTGCTGTTTCTATTATTTGTACTTTTGGGAGCAATCTAAACTGGCGTGAACGGGCACTTTTGGGCTGGATAGCACCAAGAGGAATTATCGCAGCTTCTGTTGCTGCAATCTTTTCTATTGAGATAATGGCGATTCAAGATCCAAATATTGATTATCAATATTATGGTAATTTACTGAGTACCGTTACCTTTTTAATTATTATTGGAACGGTTTTAATTGAGAGCTTTACCGCGCCAGTATTTGCCAAAATACTAAAAGTTGACATGCCAGATCCAAAAGGATTTTTGATTATTGGCGCCAATAAAATTGCCAGAAAAATTGCCAAAGCGCTTACTTCTCAAAATATTTCTGTACAGATGGCTGATACGAATTGGAAAGATGTACAATTAGCAAAACTAGAAGGTTTGAATTGTTACTATGGCAGCCCTTCTTCAGAACACGCAAGCTGGCATATGGATTTAGTTGGTATTGGACGTATGTTAGGTTTGGCTGATAACAACCACATGAATAGTCTGGCTGCCGTTAGGTATCATAAAGAATTTGGCAATAATACCATTTTTATTTTACCCACATCTGGCAATAGCAAAGAAACAAAAGTGATCAATAAACATTACAGCAAACCTCTTTTCACCAAAGATCTATCCTATGAAAATCTTACTTTAAAAGCAGGCGAAGATGTCACCGTCAAAATTACCAACTTAACTGAAAAATATAATTGGAAACAATATATAGAAGCAAATAAAGGAAAATCTATCTATTTATTTGCAATTGATACCAAACAAAAAGCCAGAGTTTTTTCACCAGGAACTTATTTTACCCCAGCAGAAGGATGGAAAATCATTTCCTTGACTATTGCAGTCTGTGACCTGAATTCAAAAAGGTAAATAGCCATAAAAATATTTTCAGCCCAAAATTATAGAAAAGCCATTTTGAGATTAATTTCTAAAATAGCGTTGTAATAATCAGAGTAATCATAGACAGTTTATTTGCCACAAAAACAAGAAGTATCCCAAACAATAAATTACAATTATTCTTAAAGCAGTAAGTAAATAGATAGCCAATGAAATTTGCGACTTTCTTAATGAATACAGTTGAGCAACTTGGAATAAAACATATCTTCGGTGTCCCAGGTGATTACAACTTAAGGCTACTTGATTATGTCCTAGAGCATAAATCACTTGAATGGATTGGTGGCTGTAACGAACTGAATGCTGCATATTCAGCTGATGGGTATGCTCGTATAAATGGGATATCAGCACTCATTACCACGCATGGCGTTGGTGAATTAAGCGCCGCAAATGGTATAGCTGGTAGTTATGCTGAAAATATCCCAGTTTTACATATTGTCGGTTATCCAAAAGAAGATGCATTGGATATGGATCTTCCCGTTCATCATACCCTTGCGAATAAACATAAAAACAACTTTCTTCATAGCTTTGAAACCATTACTTGTGCCTCAACTATTTTAACAAAATATAATTTTATGAGCGAACTCCCTCGTGTCATTGAAGAGATGTTGATCTACAAGAAACCCTGTTACTTGGGCATACCTTGTGATTTGTTTGACTATGATATTAATAGCGATTTGAAAAAAATTATTTTTAACGATACACCTAGAGGCATCTTAAATTATCATCTCGCTGACAAGATTGTGGAAAAATTTAACCAAGCCAATCACCCCATTATTATGGTTGGAGCAAATATTAGTCGTTTTGGTTGGCAAAAAATAGTGACTGATATAATAGAAACAAGTAATTGCAACTTTGTTAGTAGCTTTATGAGCAAATGTGTCATTGATGAAAATAACCCCTATTTTTCGGGCATCTATGCAGGAAAATATAGTCATCAAAATGTATCTGAAGCTGTTAATCAAGCAGACTGTATTCTCTCAATAGGTGTATTTAAAACTGATATCAACTCTGGTGGCTTTACAGAATTAGAGATTAATCCTGAGTCCATTATCAAAATTAAGCCTGAATTTACTAAAGTTGGATCTGAGCTATACACTAACATCAACCCCATACTGTTATTGCAACAGCTCAAATCAAGGCTTAAGCGTAAACACAACCACTCTATCACCCCTGTCACAACACAAAAAAATCAGCACCAAATTAATTCAACACCATTAAAACATCATGATTTTTGGAGCTATATTGCTGATAAAGTTATTCAAAATAATGATATTGTTATTGCTGACGCAGGCACTTCTGTTTTTGGATTATTAAGAAAATATATGCCTTACGAAGGCATACGTTTTATTTCTCAGCTACTTTGGGCATCAATTGGTTTCACCCTCCCTGCAGCTTTTGGGTGTGCGATAGCTAATCCTAACAGGCGGGTATTATTGTTCATAGGAGATGGTGCATTTCAACTAACTGCACAAGAAATTAGTAACATCGCAAGACATAATCTAAACATTAAAATATTTGTCATTCAGAACAATGGTTATACTGTTGAACGTGCAATACATGGAGCAAAACAAACTTACAATGATATCCCGCAATGGAAATATACTGACTTTGCCCAGTCGCTTGGCATAACCAATACACACATAATCCATAATTTAATTGAGTTAGAAAACTTACACGATCAGTTAATTAAACCTTCACCTGTCTTATTCGAATGTATATTTAATCAAAATGATCTGCCTGAACTCCTACGTTTAGTCACCAGTAGCCTATCAAAATCAAATGAGTGCTAGTTTTAAGGGGCATCAAATTTTGATAAGTGAGCGCGTTAAGAAATGATGAACAGTTTCATCATTTTAGCATGTGAATACCCACAGGTTCTGACAAGGGTGTGCCATTACCTGCAATTTGCGCCTTATTGTAATAAATTTGAATTATTAATCTGAGGTGTCCAGAATTAATAGAGGTGCCCTTAAAAGCTTATGCCAGGTAAAAATAAATATAAAAGCATCGGTATTTCATTCTAGCTTACGTATAATATCTTTAACTTGGTAAATTGTAGTTGCTATGTCTGAAACAAAAGAATCACAAAAAACAACCCATTTTGGTTATAAAGAAGTCCCTTGGGAACAAAAGCAAGAAAAAGTCGCTGAGGTCTTTCATTCTGTTGCTGGAAAATATGATGTCATGAATGATTTAATGTCTTTTGGTATTCATAGAATCTGGAAAAAATTTACTATCGCAAAAACCAATGTAAAGCAGGGTGATAAAGTTTTAGATATCGCTGGTGGCACAGGTGATTTAGCGTATAAATTCTGCCAAAAAGTAGGTTCAAAAGGTGAAGTTTATTTAAGCGATATTAACCACTCAATGTTAATGGTTGGAAAAGAGAAACTGACTAATAAAGGCTGTATTGGTAATATTAAATTCGTTCAAGCTAATGCTGAATGCCTGCCTTTTGAAGACAACTACTTTGATATTATCACCATTGCTTTTGGTTTAAGGAACGTGACAGATAAGGATAAAGCCTTAAAATCAATGTATAGCAAACTCAAGCCAGGCGGTCGGTTATTTGTATTGGAATTTTCTAAGCCAATATTGCCTATGCTCAGTACTATTTATGATAAATACTCTTTCACCGCCCTCCCTATTATGGGTAAATTAGTTGCAAATGATTCCGAGAGTTACAAATATCTTGCCGAATCAATTCGTAAACATCCAGACCAAGAAACATTGCTAGACATGTTTAGAGACGCTGGTTTTGATGAGCCAGGTTACCATAATCTTACTGGTGGTATTGTTGCATTACATTATGGTTATAAATATTAATTATTTTGGATAGCCCAAACAAATGAATAATCTAATTATTAACGCATTACAAAATAGTATTAATTTTGCATTAAACCAAGATCCGCAAAAATCACATATACTCGAACTAACTAAATATAAAAAGCTTCAAGTCATTATTACTGACTGGAACATGCAATGTATATTCAGTCCTGAAAAAAATTCGATTACCGTTATTGAAAAACTTGAGCCAGAAATAACACCTGATTGTATTCTTTCAGGAAAATTATTTGATCTAATTTCACTCAGTTTTTCAGATAATGCTCAGCGGGTAATACAAGCTAAAAAAGTTGAACAAACAGGTGACCTACATGTCCTTCAAGACTACCAAGCTGCCATTAAAGCATTTAAAGTAGATTTACCAGAACAAATTAAAAACACATTAGGCCCAAGCTTAACGCAAATATTTATTTCTCCAGTAAAAAGTATAACAAGCTGGTTATCTGGCTCATTCAATTCCACGAAAAAAGATGTAAAAGAATATGCCCAAGAAGAATCAAATTTTATTCCACCAACAGAAGAAGTAAAAGACTTTTTTGATGATGTACAAGAGCTCTCATTAAAACTTGATAGACTAAATGCACAGATTACTGAGTATAAAACATTAGCAATCATTAAGGGTAATGCATGAGATTTACGGAAAAATGGTTTAGGTTAATTTACATAGCTTATATATTTAATAAGTATAACCTAGCCGAATTGTTAGGCAGTATCCCATTATTAAAAGCAATTAGTATTTTTATTTATGCCAACCCATTTTATTGGATTCGTAGCAGAAAACTAAAAGGGTTAACACGTGAAGAACGACTACGAATCGCACTTGAAACACTTGGACCAATTTTCATCAAATTCGGGCAAGCGCTTTCAACTCGACCAGACCTAATCCCGCCTAAATATACCCAAGAACTCTCAAAACTTCAGGACAATGTTCCACCCTTCTCAAACTCAGAAGCTAAAGAAATTATTGAAAAATCACTTGGATATAAAGTTAAAGATGCATTTTTAAGTTTTGGTGACTCACCTTTAGCTTCTGCCTCAATCGCACAAGTTCATGAAGCAACTTTGCATGATGGCACCGAAGTTGTCATCAAGGTTCTTAGACCTGGAATAAAAAAAATTCTTGAAAAGGATACGGCATTACTAAAAGTCTTTGCTGAGATGGTTCATAGATATATTCCCGCATCACGAAGATTAAAACCAATTGAAGTGGTAGCAGAAATTACCAGAGACTTATTTGATGAACTGGATTTATTACGAGAAGGTGCAAATGCAGCACAGTTGAGAAGAAACTGGAAAGATAGTCATATTCATTATGTTCCTGAAGTATATTGGAAGCACTGCCGTGAAAATGTATTAGTATTAGAAAAAATTAACGGCACACCCGCAACCAATGTACAGAAGCTCAGAGATATGGGTGTTGACTTAAAACTTTTAGCAGAAAGAGGCGTCGAAATATTTTATACCCAAGTATTTCGTGATTGCTTTTTTCATGCCGATATGCATCCAGGAAATATTTTTGTGGATGTTACTAACCCTGCTGACCCAAAATATATTTCAGTTGATTTTGGCATTATTGGAACTTTAACGAGAGAAGATCAACAATATCTTGCTGGTAATTTTCTTGCATTTTTTACCCGTGATTATAAAAAAGTAGCTGAACTACATATTGACTCAGGATGGGTTCCACCAGACACAAGAGTTGAAGAATTAGAATCCGCAATTAGAACGGTATGTGAACCTATTTTTGGGCTACCTTTAAGCGAAATTTCTTTTGGCTATACGTTAATGCGCTTATTTCAAGTAGCCAGGCGTTTTAATATGGAAGTCCAGCCACAACTCGTTCTACTACAAAAAACATTACTAAACATTGAAGGAATGGGAAGAGAACTCTATCCTGACCTAAACCTGTGGGCAACCGCAAAGCCATTTTTAGAAAAGTGGATGAAAAAGCATATTGGCATAAAGGGTTTTGTTCAGCGTTTTATT
>CAJXRW010000056.1 GCA_913060525.1 uncultured Gammaproteobacteria bacterium | reverse complement strand
ACCATTCGTACCTATTGAAAATTATCTTCGGAAATTAAAGTGCGATTGCCCTGATTCAACCGTTTTATATTCTGTTTGTTTATTCTTATGGGATTAATAACGATATTAAACTGTTCTATAACATAATTTATTCGTGATAAACCCATTAGGGATGAAGATAGATATTTAGCTTATTACTTAGTTAACTTTATATCGCTATTAGCTTTATAAGCCTGGATACACATAGAATACACCAGAATGGTCATCCCACAGCTTGTCACCAATCCTTCTAACGTCAGCTATTGCAAAGGTGAGCGAATAATACTGCCTTTCCCGTCTTAAATAATTTAATGGTAAATGACTAAATATAATCCTCTACACTAGAAACATTATCATAACCGCCCATCTAACCTGCTATACAGATGAGCGATTTAATTTACCATCCACACCCTGGCTATAAACGAAGGTGATATAAGCTATGTGTATAGCTGATAACTTTAAGGAATATAATAAATAACAACTAACAGAAATCCATAACTAAATTTTATAAATTATTTGTGCAAATAATTTTGTGCTTTTAGCTACGAACTGCTCAAGTTCTGCGAGTTTTTCATTAATCTAGCTGGCTTAATTTTAACTAAAAGGATTATTTTAAGCCTAAGATTATTAGGTTACAAATCAGGTTTGGAGTGACGTAAAAGATTAAATTGAATAAACATTAATGCTTAAAAAATCTCTGATTTTTATTGTTAACTAGAAAACTTTTTTAATTAAATTATCAGACTAAACTGAGTTAAACTTTAACTCAATCGCTTATAAAAAACTCCGCCAAACTATCTCACCCATTTGTCACAGTATCAAATATCTATGCGATCGTAGACAGAGCATCACGTGTTTACACGTGGACGAGTGAGGTTTCTTGATTTTAATTAAGGCTTCGGGAAATTAAAATCAAGTCAGATCGAAATCGATCTGTTTTGTCATAACGTTAGTTATGCTGCAGCTTGGCTGCTTAAGTACCACGAGTTTACCCGTGGATATCTATAAAAAAAGCTTTATATAAATTAAACCGTAGAAATAATAATGGAAAATAATTAAAAAGGTAAAATGGACTTTATTGAAAAAAGTCAAAAGACGGCAGGCAAATAGGAATAATAATTGTGCGAATTTAGGTTGAGTTTGCAGAACATATTTATTGAGAAACGTTATACGCATACAACCAAAATGAAGAGTTATGAGCCCACATATAATCAGAAACAAACCATAATTCTTCATGGCGCGTATCATCATTAAAATACTTAGGGTTATTTGCCTTAATTTTAGCTATATCTACTCGATAAAGTATAGGAGTTACCTTTATATGATTACTCTGATTATCTCCCCCCAAGTAACTTGAGCTCCATTTTCCTGAATCATCATGACTTAGTGATTCCGAAGTGACCCACTCATGAGAATAGGATTCATTAGCGTTAAATACATCTTCGATTCCTAATTTCAATTTTTCCTCGATTTTTATCGTATTTTTTGAACTCTCTGTGTGGTCTTCGGCAAAAGAAAATGCTCCTGTTTGAAGACCATCGCTCATCATAGTGAAATCTTGTTTCCAAATCTCTGAAATTACACCGTCTTCATACAATTTCTTAAGCGTATTTAGCTTAGCGATATAGCCATGATCATCGTCTCCGCTAATGGTGGTTTTCCACTTCTGAGCCCCACCCATTAATTTTTCCGCATCACCTTTATTATCATCACTCGTATTAAAATTATATTCAGCCAATGTTGTGTTATCTTCGTCATAACTTGCTACTGTGGTGATAAAACTACCAGAGTCTTCCAAAGAATCACCAAATGTTTTATATCTTATATCTCTGCCATTCGAATCAGTTAGTTTACCATATCTAATATTAATGGTTGGATTAAGACAAAATACAGTCCCAGTATTATCAGTATTTATAATACTATCTGTCATATTAGACTTAGTTATACTATCAGAAACACCAATCGCTTGTGAAAATGATGTATTTACCTCGAGTTGACCACTAAAATTGGCAGTAAGACCACCAATAGAGATTCCCACACCTTCAGAATTAGTTTCTTCACGTCCATTATACCAAGTTTGACCATCACCGATGTTAATATCTACTTTTCCATTATTTTCACTAAAAGAAGGAGGGGTTCCTATAACTAAACCTTGTACAACACAATTATCTACCTTATTCACATCATCAATATCTTTAGCAGTGTATACTTTATCTGTAATTACCTGATCTTTTTCGTCTTTTAACCAGTCAAATGAAAGCCTTCCAAAGCCTTGATTTTCTGATGTCCACAGAGTTCTCCATGGCCAAACATCTAAGCCAGGTGTCTGAGTAGATGGAAAAATAGAAATATCCTGATCTAAATAGCCAGACGATGTCTTATCACCATTCGCCTCAGTTTTAACTTTTTGCACCCAATGTGAAGCAAGAAATAAAGTCGGGTAATAATTACTATCATTGGAATTAATGTCATAATATCCAATATCTGCGCCATAATAATCCATATTCCTCTCACCTAATTTATAATGGTCATCACTATCATGCCCAATATACCAACTTGGAAATGCTATATGCGCTGTATCGTAATATCTAAAACCATGAGTATCTGTATTATATGCGTGAAGAGTAAGACTCAAACCGACAGTTGGATACCCGCCTTCATCAATCCAGGTTGTAAAAGCAGCTCTTTTTAAATGTGTAGTATCACCGTAAGTATCATCTAAGAAGTTTATGACATTACCTTCTCTACTACTACTAACAATCAAGTTCTGATCAGATATTACACCATCAGCATTTAGCACATAATATGCTATTGTTTTTTGGTCCGGGCCCAGCCCAATAATGAGTGCAAAGTCTTTAACATCAACTTTCAAACCAGAATTGTCAGGTCCAGGCGAAGCAAGAGCTGGAATTCTACCAACCGCAAATGCTTGATAGTCTCCTCCACCAAAACCCTTACTTTTAACGAATTCTCCTAACGCAAGGTCTTTACCCTTTGTAAATGCATCGTTAAGGTTTATCGTGGTTGTATAAACTTCATTAGCCGTGCTAATTACAACTAGCTTGTAAACTTCTTCGTTTGATTTACTGTTATAGGTTTGTAAAACAGTATACATTGGGCTTTCGCCTACTTGCTTAATAATACCATAATTTTCGAAATCAATTAGGATCTTTTTTAGTGTTTCAGTATTACGATCCATTACTTTTATTTGCATACCTGGTTTCTTAGAGTCATCACTTGCCTCAACTCTAACCAAATATTTGTCAAGCGGTATGTAACCATCTCCATATCCAAATGAAGGTTTACCATTATCAGAGCCGACTGTCGTAATTTGCCCTTTACTAATATATCCATTAGTAGTGCCTACTTCCACATAGCCCATATCTCTATAATCAGGATCAATTTCACCACCATATATAAAGGGGCTTGCTAGAACTGCCATTGAAAGTACAATTGTTTTTAATTTCATTTTTATCTCCTGGTTTAATATCAATAAGAACAATTATGAATTGTATATTATTTAATCGATGTCTCAACTGGTAAAAACGATTACTGGTTTTCAGTTTTACAGGATGTTATTCAGCAAGAATTTATAAATTAGTTTTTATAAAAATTTCACTCTAACGAGCTTCGTAATCAATTCCTAAAAAGCTAAATTACTGTTTATATAGCATGAAATATAAAATGTTTTAGTGGCACATGGCTTATAGTGAAAGCTAAAATGCTTTTCAGAAAAATATAAGATAATATTTATGCATGTGTATTCAACTTTATAGCAAATGATTGATTTCCTTCAAAACATTAATATATTTTTAGACTTGGTTAAGTACAAGTCGGTTAATAATTACAAACAAACCGAAAAAATTAGCGTGTCTAAAATATGGCGATCAATTGATGCGCTTGAATATCACCTAGATACCAAACTCATAAACCGTGGATCAAAAGAAAGTATTTCGCTTACCGATGATGGCATTATGCTTTATAACCGCTTTGTGATACCAAATGACCGCTTCCAGGCAAATACCAATGACAGCTACCTTTATATTTTATGTACAGCACCTATTTTAATGGGTATAACAGATAGCCATGCCGACAACCTCTTCACAGAAAATCCCCCTTATAATATCAAGTTTTTCACTTATACCAATGCGTTTGTAAAACTGTGTTTAAATAACACATCGGATAGTTCCATTGAAAACTATATTAACGGTTACGATATCGTCTATTTAAACCATGAAATAAATATCCCGCATCTGGAAAACTGGAAGCGCATTACAACTATAAAAATAAAACAAAAACTATTTGCTGGTAATGTGTTTTTAGAAAAGAATCCGAAAATAAATTCTTTAGAAGACTTATCTGATTATAATTTTATAAGTGACCAGCAACAGCACTCTCTAGCCCTATTTTCTGAACAGACAGAAGAAATAAGCTATGTTCCAATAAAATCAGATATATACTCTGAAAGCTTTGATATTAGGCTTCAATTTTTAAAAGACAATGTTGGGCTTACATTCCTACCCGAAACAATGTTAACACCAAGTATTTCGGAAAATTTATCCTCTACCGTTTTGGATGAATATTTCTTAGAACCGATTTATATTAGTCTTTATGTTAACACTAATATTTCAGATAAGTCGGCTAAACTTGTTAATCAGTATATAAATAATATATCTCAACGTTATGAGACTAAATTTGAGAAAACTGGGCAACCACAGGTGATCAGAGGTGAATAAGTTATCCATGTTTCAAATTTATGAAATTTCTATGCTTGTTGAGCATAAAAATATTAAGCTAGCTTCATCTGCATTAAAAATTGATGAATCCACTTTTCGTCGTCATATCTCTCAAATAGAAGAAGTGCTGAAAACAAAACTTTATAATGTAACTGGCAATAAACTTGAAATTACCTCTACCGCTAAATCTATCCACGGTAGCCAGCTTAAAAATATTAATCGGTACATCAATGAATATAATAAATCTACTAATAAAATAAAAACAAATGAAAATACAATCAAAATACTTTGTCAAAGTGATTACCTAAAAGTCCTTACGCATTTTGTTTCAAAAACTGAAATTGATGCAAAACTAAACTTAGAGTTAATCTCAGAAAACGAGTTTTTTAGATTAAACCCAAGTCAACTATTAAACCATTATTTAAAGTTTGACTGTATATTAATGCATGAACCACATCAGCTTAAAATGTCTCACCAGTGGAAAATGCAGTCTTTCCCTGCCATATCCTATTTTTTCTATCATAAAAAATATTCTGATATATTTTCTAATGTTACGTTAGATAACATTGAGACATTTAACATCCTAAATGCTCGTCTATTTTTAGATAGGACTATACAAGTATCAGAGACTAAAGACCCAAAAGAAGCAAGGCAGATTAGTGTACACTCCCATGTTCAAAGTGATTCAATTAGAAGCAATATTGTCCTAGCAGGTAAGGACAAATTCATAGTCCATCTACCCTCTTTTATACCTAGCCTATATGAAGACATACCTTTAATACAAATTCCAAACTTGTATTTAAATTATTTAGAACTCAACCTTTATTATAAGGCCGAACTATCTCAAGAAAAACAGACCGTTATTTCAAAATTCAGGTCTTTTTTAAATCAACTAATAGTCTATGAACAACCAGGCGCCTGATTCGCAAATACTTAAAACATAGGCATTAGATCAAATTTCTACAGGTTTTCTTTCGTGTACAGCTTCTCAATTCGCTTTGCGAAAAAAATAATGGAAAGTTCCCTAGAAGGACGTTGGTATACAAAACATAATTAAAATCATACTGACTATTTCACAAAAAAATAAATAGCACACTATACTGAAATTGTTCATATTAAAGTAACCAAAAGGATACAAATGATCCGTAATATTTCTGCCATGATAGCAATAGTAATAATATTGTCTTGCTGCACCATGGTTCCACCAAATTCGCTTAACAAACCAGAATATAATAACATTAGAGTTACAAGTTTAACTCCCCCTAAAAATTGTACTTACCTAGGGGAAGTATACGGCAGTCAAGGCAACTGGTTTTCAGGAATATTTACAGCAAATGTTTATATTGTGATGGGCGCGATGAATGACCTCAGAAATAATGCTGCAGCAATGGGTGCGAATTATGTATTTATCGATCACCTTAAATACATGGGACCAGGCTTTATAAATGGTAGTAATTATTCAACATTCGTTGCCCAAGCATATAAATGTGAAGGAAAAGACACACCCAAACCTAACTTGATTAAACAAAAAGAATGTAACTGGTTTTCCTTTTGCTTATATGAAGGTGAGACAACAAAGGTTAATGCAGACCAAAAACCAAAACTGTGACTTTTTCATGAACAGCATACATAAACTCTTAGACTTATTGGTTTACATTATAGCATTATCATCAATGATACTGCTTATGACCAGCTGCTCATTTATTCCAGCAGATAAGTTAAATAGCGGTGCAGCAAAACATGTTGTTATATCAATAGAATCACCCGAAGAAAGTTGTAAGTATATTGGTAATATTTTTGGGTCTCAAGGAAACTGGATTACAGGATTTTTCACCTCAAATGTTAATATATCACTAGGCGCAATTAATAACCTACGCAATCAAGCAGCCGCTAATGGTGCAAACTACGTATATTTCGGTCAATTATATGCCTCTGAGACCAGTATTCTTAAATCTGCTTTTGAGATTAATCTTATTACCACTCCCTTAAAAACGCTTACTGGAACATTTAATGCCACTTATTATGGTGAAGCATATTATTGCCGCCATTTAAAAGAAGTAACAATTAGGACACCACCAAATGAATAAGCTTATTAAATTATTTTTAGCTATTTTAATGCTAAACCTCTATGGTTGCTCAATCACGCCAACAGATAGCACGGCAGCAAAAAATATTTATGTATCTAGCAAAAAACCAAGTGAGTGTGAGTATATTGGACAAATTTTTTCAAGTGATGGAAATTGGTTTACAGGCATTTTTACACCGAGCATAAATATAATAATTAGCTCCAGAAATAAATTTAAAAACCAAGCTGCTTACAATGGCGCTAATTATATTCAACTACAAGCTACCCATGCCGACGATACAGCGTTTATTGTTGGTGGAAACCAAAATATTGTTTTTATTGGACAAGCTTACTACTGTGAAAAACTAATAGAGGCTATAAAAGCAAACAATAGACAGTTATGAGTTTATATTCTGAATTTCGACTTTTTGCCAAAAAGAACCTTCAACTTCAGGGTCTGCTGGGCTATGGCTGTTATTCATCGCTTTGATGTTTTTATATTCTTGCCCATTATATTCCACTACATCACCTGGGTAATAAATATGAAAGCTATTGCTATTTCCTGGGCGATATTCTACAAATTTTTCTGCTTTTGAAGAATATCCATCTAGATAAGCTGTCGTACCTACATTTGTAAAGCCAGTTATTGATATGGCTGCAGAAAAAATTAAGCCTGACTTAATAAACATCCTCATTATTCCCCCTTTGAAACTAGATCATTAAAGCATCAAATTAAGCTGATCATTATGTGATAGACACACTCATATATCAATTTGTTTTTGGCTCTTTTAGTGAAAATTACGTTCGTCTAGCGTAATATTTGGAAAAATAAAAAATGGGCTTGTAAGCCCAGAACTTGTTTATTTTTAGCATCCCATCCAGCTATGAGTAAACCATCCCCTAAGTTTCATTTACTCAAGAGATGTGCTTGCTCTGTCAGTAAAATCTGATTAGTTAGCCTGAAAGGGTAAAGAAGAGTGTTGAATAAAGATTTTTAAATTCCCTTGGGCATCTTTCACGTAACCCAATGTATATTCAACTTGGGCTTGATCATTATCTGCATTAGTGAAAGTATATTGACCCATCACAACAGCTACATCACCATGAACGTAGATCGCATCATTATTAAACTTAATATTTACCCAAGGCGCTAACGCAAACCCTTTATCTTCTGGGTAGTATTTATCTCCACCAACAAAATAAGACAATGCGCTTTGATGTGACCTTCTAAAAGGTGCTTCTACTGCTTTTGTAGGTTTAAATAAAACTACTCCGCGTTCATAGTTATACGCATATAATTTATTAATTAAGTCTGACGCAGTTTGCTGATAATTTCCGCCACTTGTGTAAGCAGCGCCAATTTCAACAAGACCTTGAGCCCATTGTTTTTGCGCAGCTTCAATTTCTGAAATAGTTATCGTGGTATTTTGAGTGTTTGCAGCTTGTGCAGCTTGACTCGTATTCACTCCTGGTTGCGCCTGTGTATGCATACAGCCTGTTAACCAAACAGTTAGCACTCCCGCACTGGCAATCGTTAATCCTTTTTTATATATATTTTTCATAGCTATCTCCATTGTTAATGTAAATGATTATTAATCAGCAAGAAGCTTAGCTAATCAAAACCAGAAATACAATACGTGATTTTACGTACTATAAAACGACGTAACAGACAGAAGACATCGATAAAGCAATTAATTAAGCTTTAGCTATCAACAAGACAGTTAAACATAAAGCACCATAAATACCAGTAACCACTACAAAACCTAGCAATGCCGTTAAAGGTAAATACCCCATTATACTAACAGTTAAAACGGCTGAACCCATATTTATTAAATTCATTGCACCAGAAGCATTTGCTTTATCTGTTATCGCGTTTGATGCAATATGTGATGCAGCGGGGAAAATAAAGCTAGTGGCAAAGTACATTAAGGTTGATATTGCAAAAAATATTACACCATTTAACCAAGCTAGCTCATCTAATACAAACATGAAGCTCATACTAAATAGCATCACCAGAGTAGCAACAACAATTATGCCAACATTGTTAAATTTTTTAAGTGCCTTTCCTGATAACATCGCACCGATAAACATGCCCAGCATATTAAACATATTAAAATAACCATATTCAGATGATGTCATTCCCAGGCTATGTTGAGCAATAATAGGCGCTGCGGCTGCAAAACAATATGAGAATACAGACACTAAGCCAACAAACATCGCGAATGTAAATAGTTTTTTGTGACACAAAGCTAAACCATAGTCTTTTAACATACTTAATAATGCTGTTTTTTTAGGTGCTTTCAATGTTTCTTCAAATAACCAGGTAGAGCCAAACATAATAATTCCATGAATCATTAATACCCAAAAACAATCTTGCCAATGTAAATATTCCGTTATCAACCCACCAATTAGCACGGCAAATCCAATACCAAGTGTAAATGAAACGACGGCAAACGAAATAGCCTGCTTTGCCCGCTCAGTAGAAAGTGATTCATTTAACAAGATAAAGGTACATACCAATCCTGCTGAAGATCCTATGGCAGTAATAAATCTCCCTGCAAGCAGGACTCCGTATAAACTTGAATAACTACCAAATAAACAGATCGCTACCCCAACTAAATTTATGGCAAAACCAATCCTTAAGGCTGGTAAACGTCCTATTCTGTTAGCCAATGGCCCATAAATAATTTGACCTAACATATAACCGATTAAGAATATAGTAATGACCCATTCTAATACACCATCGCCAATATGAAAGGCACTTTCAATATGCGGTAAAGCTGGCGTTATAATTGTTGCTGAAACCGATGCAATGCAGATATAGCTTAGCAAAACTCCAATTTTCCAAGATTTCATTTTTTTCTCCTTGTATTTAATTCAGGATCATCATAAATCTTGAAATTAATACACACAATAGTATAGTTACTGTCTCTTATACACATCTGACGCTGCCGACGATCTACTCTGT
>CAJXRW010000055.1 GCA_913060525.1 uncultured Gammaproteobacteria bacterium | reverse complement strand
TACACAGAGTAGATCGTCGGCAGCGTCAGATGTGTATAAGAGACAGGAACAGGGTTTGTTAAGAATATATGCTTGTACCAATACAGGAAAAATTCTAGGAGTTGAACTACAAGCGCCTGATGGAGAACATTTAGCACATTTGTTGTCTTGGGCGATTTCAAATCATATGTCTGTCGATGAGGTATTGGCTATGCCGTTTTATCATCCAACTGTTGAAGAGGGTGTTCGTACTGCTTTAAGAGATGTGTCACGTAAATTAAATATAGAAAATACAGAAATAGAATTATTTCGTTGTGGTGATACACCAATTCGCTAAACGACATCCTTGCTTATTAATATTTATCCATTTTTACTCTTTAAGCAAACAAGATAATGGTATAGTATTAGCCCACAAAATATTTACTGGATGATTTATGACAGTTAAAACTCGATTTGCCCCAAGTCCTACAGGTTATCTGCATGTTGGTGGTGTCAGAACGGCTTTATTTTCTTGGTTATATGCTAAACAAAACCATGGGAGTTTTGTGCTACGTATTGAAGATACAGATATTGAACGATCAACGCCAGAAGCTGTCCAGGCAATACTGGATGGCTTGGAATGGCTGGGTCTGCAAGAAGATGAAGGACCATTTTATCAAACAGATCGCTTTGACCGCTATAAAGAAGTTATTCAATATATGTTAGATAATGGTCATGCCTATAAATGTACTTGTTCAAAAGAACGTTTAACTGAGTTAAGAGAAAGCCAACAGCAAAATAAAATTAAGCCTAAATATGATGGCCATTGTCGAAATCAGCGTTCTGATAAGAAGGATTTATCTTATGTTGTTAGGTTTAAGAATCCTGTCTCAGGCAGTGTTCATTGGAACGACATGGTGAAAGGAGATATCAGTATTTCTAATACTGAGTTAGATGATTTTATTATCGTGCGCAGTGATGGTGCGCCTACTTATAATTTCTGTGTGGTAGTTGATGATTTGGATATGGAGATTACCCATGTTATTCGAGGAGATGATCACGTTAATAATACCCCAAAACAAATTAACTTATATAAGGCGCTTGGAGCAAAGTTGCCTGAGTTTGCCCATGTTCCCATGATTAATGGTGAAGATGGTAAAAAGTTATCTAAAAGGCATGGGGCTGTGAGCGTTACACAATATCGTGATGAAGGGTATTTGCCACAAGCACTTATGAATTACTTGGTAAGGCTTGGTTGGTCAAGTGGTGATCAAGAAATATTTTCTATCGATGAAATGATTAATAAGTTTGATTTATCTAAAGTGAATATTGCGCCTGCGTCTTTCAATTTTGAAAAGCTAAATTGGTTGAATCAGTATTATATCAGGTCGTTACCTGTGAAGGAGGTAGCTCATTATTTGCAGTGGCATTTTAATCATTTGAATGTAAATACAAATTCTGGTCCCGCATTAGAGTCGATTATTCCAGTATTTTCTGAGAAATATAAAACTCTGAAAGAGGTTGCGGAAAATAGTAAATATTTTTATGAGGAGTTTAATTCTTATGACGAAAGTGCGAGTAAGAAGCATTTAAAAAAAGGTGCTAAGCTACCATTGATGAGTGTATTGGCCAAGCTCCAGTTGCTTGCGGATAAAGAATGGTATAATGAGGAAAAATTGCACAAAGTTTTATTGAATGTGGCGGAGGAACTTAATATAGGTATGGGTAAAGTGGGAATGCCCGTAAGAGTTGCTATCACTGGTGGTTCTAATTCACCTGACATAGGTGTTACATTGAAATTAATTGGTAAAAAACGCGCTCTAAAGAGGGTATCTGCTGCAATTGAGTGGATAGATGCCAATTTTCAAGAGAAATAGGCTTCACATTTCTATTTTTATTCACTATCATTTTTACATTACGTAATTGAATTATTTGGCAACTTTTTAAAAGAAAATCACTTGCTTAAATTTATGAAGAAGTGTATATTTATTCTCCGAGTTTAGGGGCTATAGCTCAGCTGGGAGAGCACTTGCATGGCATGCAAGGGGTCAGCGGTTCGATCCCGCTTAGCTCCACCAAGAGTAGTTAGTTTTGAAGTATGTGTCCCCATCGTCTAGGGGTCCAGGACACCGCCCTTTCACGGCGGTAACAGGGGTTCAAATCCCCTTGGGGACGCCAATTTCTTGAAAATAGTTCACTACATCGTTTAGATAGTTATACCCTTTTGGGCTTGTTTTGATTTGGTCATTTAGTAAAATTAATAAACCCTGCTTTTCAAGGAGTTGTAATTTGGGTAGTATTAAGTTCCTGGAAAATCCAGTTCTTTGTTCGAACAAGTTAATATCAAATCCATTTTTTAGGCGTAGCGCATTGAGTATAAATTCATATATAATTTCATTTTCTGAAATAATTTCTGTGCCTTGGATATAAGAGGCATTCTGTGCCTGATACGTTGTAGGATGTTTATATTTCCATATCCGTTGAATATTATTATCTGGATTTGTAATTTTGCTGTGCGCGCCAGCACCAATGCCAATATAGTCGCCAAACAGCCAATAATTTTTGTTATGGATGGATTGAGTTTGAGGATTTCTTGAATAGGCTGAAACCTCATACTGTATTAATTTATTCTGTTTTATTATTTTTTGCCCTTCATATTCAATATCTGCGAGAATTTCTTCATTTGGGAGTATTGGTTTTTGATGATAAAACAAAGTGTTTGGTTCTATAGTAAGCTGATACCAAGATAAATGGACTGGTTCATAGTTCAGTGCTGTTTTAAGATCATAGAGTGCATCACTAACGGTTTGCGATGGAAGACCATGCATGATATCAATATTAAAATTTGATATGCCAGACTGATGAATTTCATTGAGGGCTTGATGAGTTAATTTATTGTTATGAATTCTGCCTAAGGCTTTTAATTTGTCATCTTGGAAGCTTTGTGCTCCTAGGGAGATTCTGTTTATTCCAGCAGCTTTATAATGTTTGAAAGAATCGCGTTCTATGGTGCCTGGATTAGTTTCTAGTGTGATTTCAATCTCAGGTAAAAATTTACTAATTTTCTCAATACTTTTTAGTAGCTCACTAACTAACTCTGCAGATAGAAGAGATGGCGTCCCTCCACCAAAGAAAATGCTTTGGATATAGTTTTCAGATAGTATGTCTCTGTGATGAAAGTTTAGGTCTTGTATAAGATGTTTTATATAATCTTGGTGGTTATTATTTGAAGCCTTATGTGAATTAAAATCGCAGTAAGGGCACTTTTTTATGCACCAAGGGAAATGTATATATAAACTGATATTCTTGTTAGATATTTGGGAGTCTATATTGTGCAAAAGGAGGTGAAACTATTTTTTATCATGCTGAATTCTAATCACAAGCACATCACAATGTGCACGCTGCAACACCCCATTTGCTGTCGAACCAATAAATTTTTCAACACCATGTTTACCATGGCTGCCTAGTATAATGATATCACATTCCAACTCTTTTGCTAATTGAACGATTTTACGTTTTGGTGAACCATGTACCAGATGAAAATCACTTTCCATATGAATATCTGCTTCAAGTAGTTTAAGTTTCTTCATGTTTTCATCTTCTAAATGATCTTCAAGATCAGCAATTGAAGGAATGCCTGAAGCCATATAATACGGAATATTTGGTAGTACATTAATAACGCTTAACTTTGCATTATTTCTTTTAGCTAATGCAACTGCTTGGTCAATAACAGGTTTGTTGTCATCGTGCAAATCCGTTGCTAATAAGATATGTTTATAATTATTCATTTTCTCTCTCACATAAAAACTTGTGGAAATTATATGCCATTTTTTGTTCAGGTTCTAGCATTTAAAGTTAAATTGTATTAATTACCTGCACGAATCATATTTGCAAGGTTATTCTCAATTAAGAAGTTTGTAAGATAGGTTTCAATCTCTACAGTTGTGTGTAGTTTCAGAGTATGATTTAGGGCGCTTTTACATTTTTCATAACTTAAACTCCGCATAATCCACTTAATCTTTAGAATATTGACAGGGTTCATGCTTAAACTATTATATCCCATGCCTATCAATATTGGAGCAGCTAGGGGGTTTCCCGCTAGCTCTCCGCAGATTGAGGCATGTATGGTATTTTGTTTTGCTTTTTCAGCAATCTGATAAAGTGCCTGGATTACTGAAGGGTGCAATTGTGAATACAGATGTGAAACTTTTTGATTGTTCCTGTCGATGGCCAGTATATATTGCGTTAAATCATTCGTACCCACAGAAACAAAATGCACAAATTCTAAAATATGCGAGATTTGGAAAATTATTGATGGAACCTCAATCATAATGCCTATTTGAGGATTTTTAATATGGAAGCCATCCTCAAGTAATTCTTTACGAGCTCGTTTAATGAGTTTTATTGACTCTTTAATTTCCTGGATATCTGTAACCATTGGAAGTAGAATTCGTAAATTGTTTGTTTTTTCGCTTGCTCGTAACATTGCTCTGATTTGTATTAGAAATATATTTGTATGATCGAGTAGCATGCGAATTCCTCGCCAACCAAGCGCTGGATTTTCCTCTTGCTCTGTAAAATAGGGGAGGGCTTTGTCAGACCCAACATCTAGAGTTCTGATGGTTACGGGTTTATCTGGAAAAGTTTTCAAAAATTGGGAATATATAACTCTTTGTTCATCTTCACTTGGGAATTTATCCCGAATCATGAATGGAATTTCTGTGCGATAAAGTCCTATGCCTGAGGCGCCTTTTTCAATTGCGATATCCAAATCAGCAATGAACCCTACATTGGCTTGGACATCAACTTGATGCCCATCTAGCATAATGCAAGGTAAAGGTGCAACTTCTTTGAGCATGCTTTCTTTTTCTTGTTCTGTCAGTATTAATCTTTTATACGATGACAAAATTCCTTTGTTTGGATTAATGTAAATTTTGCCAGCATAGGCATCTACAATAGCAATTTTTCCTTCTATTTGTTCAGTAGGTAGTGATGCAACATTGATGATAAATGGTATGCCGAGAGCCCTAGCAAGAATTGAAGCATGCGATGTTTCAGTTCCCTTCTCGGAAATAATTGCTTTGAGTCTGCCTTTTGGTATTTCAGCTACCATTGAGGGGGTAACTTCATGGGCTAGCAATATAGTCTCAGAAGAGTAATTTTGCTTAAGCGGAGTGCTTTCTTGTAGTTGCAATAGTATTCGTTGGCTTAGGTCACTTATGTCACTGGCACGAGATTGTAAATAAGGGTCCGACATATTTTTGAATACATTGACTTGTTGTTCTGTTATTTTTTTGATGGCAGTTTGAATCCAAACACCGCTTTTCATTAACTTTAAGATTTCACCTGAATAACTATTGCTATCTAGAATTTGTAAGTATGCGTCAAATAGTGCTGCCTCATTCTCAGAAGCTTGAATTTGAATTTGATCTAGCATTATCGTTATTGATTGTTTTACATTGTTTAATGCAGCGTGGAATTGTTCAATTTCATTATCATTCTGTGTTTCTTTTTCTGGTATTTCATCAAAATCAAGAATGTTGTATTTTTGGATTATTTGACCAATGGCTGTTCCAGAAGTAACCGTTTTTCCTGAGAGAAACAGTGTTTTATCTTGCTTGGATTTATTTTCCATTAAAAGTTTTTTTTGATCCTTGGCAATGAACGACGAAATAAAACTGGATATATTTAGGCATAGAGTAACTAGTGTGGTTTGGATATTCTCAGTTAGATCATTTTTGTTATTATTTTGTAGTGCAATAATTCCGATAACTTTTCTCTGATGGATAATCGGTGCACAGAGTAAGCATTTGAGTTTTTCTCTGGAGAATGCTGAAAGTGTTGTTCTAATTTTGTAGTTATAGGTATCCTCAATTAAAACCATTTCTTCTCTAAGTACTGCTTGTCCAACAGCATCGTGTTTTATATGTATATGGATTAAGCCAGATAGTAGAGGAGTTAATGTTGTTGATGCCAGTGTAAAGATGTTTTCGCTGTCTTTAATGAAAATATTGCAAGCATCAACGGGTAAATTGGTTAATATAAGGTCAGAAATATTGCTCAGATTATCGCTAAGTGGTAAAGATTTATCTAAAACTTGGAAAATTCTTTGCCACAACTCCATATTAGTTTTTCCAGTTTTTTATAATCGGTGAGAATTGTTCTAAAGCTTTTCGATATACCTGTTTCTTGAAGGCAATAACTTTATGACTTGGTAACCAAAAGTCTACCCATTTCCATTTATCAAACTCTGGTTTTGTTGACGCATTTAAGTCAACAGCACTATCACTAGATTTAAGTTTAAGTAAAAACCATTTTTGTTTTTGACCAACACATAGAGGATAGTTTCGTCGCATTAAATGTCTGGGTAACCGATAACGATACCAAGTTCTGGTTACAGCAATAACTTCTACGTCGTGTGGATTTAAACCAACCTCCTCTTTAAGTTCTCGATACATAGCTTCGATTGGTGTTTCACCTGCATTTATGCCACCTTGTGGGAATTGCCAAGAAGTTTGTCTTACTCGTTTTCCCCAAAATGCTTTACCTTCATGATTAACCAAAACGATAGCTACATTGGCGCGATATCCTTCATTATCAATCACGTAACATTCCAATGGCTAATTGTAATAATTTAATGATACATAAAAATCCGCAGCTTTTCTTGGTAATTATCTGTAAAAATTTGGAAATCACAATCAATAAATATGACATTTGTAAATTTGGTTGATATGCTTATCCTGCTTTTAAAACAAAAAAATAGAGAGGAAATATATGTCAGCTATACAAAAGGTATTTGACTTAATTGAAGAAAAAGAAATTCAGTTTGTTGATTTGCGCTTTACGGATACCCTAGGAAAAGAGCATCACGTTACATCTCCGATTGATTGTGTTGACGAGGATTTTTTTGCTGAAGGTAAAATGTTTGATGGTTCCTCGATTGCAGGTTGGAAAGGTATTAATGACTCAGATATGGTATTGATGCCTGACCCTACTAGTGTATTTGTTGATCCATTCTATGAAGCGCCTACTATTGTTGTGCGTTGTGATATTCTTGAGCCTGCTACCATGATGGGTTACTCTCGTGATCCGCGTTCTGTTGCTAAAAGAGCTGAAGAATATCTGAAATCTACAGGCATTGCTGATACTGTTTTCATGGGGCCAGAGCATGAATTTTTCATCTTTGATGGCGTTACTTGGAATACTCAGATGCAAGATTGTTCATACAGAATCTATTCCAACGAAGGAGCTTGGGAGTCAAATGCGAAACAAAATGGGGAGAATAAAGGTCATCGCCCAGGTGTGAAAGGTGGTTATTTTCCAGTACCTCCTGTTGACTCGCTCCACGATATCCGTGCCACCATGTGTGAAATTTTAACAGAAATTGGTCATGGTGTAGAGGTGCATCACCATGAAGTAGCTACTGCTGGGCAATGTGAAATTGGAACTAAATTTAACACGCTGACTAAAAAAGCAGATGAGTCGTTAGAGTTTAAGTATGTTATACACAATGTGGCACATATGTTTGATAAGACAGCAACATTTATGCCTAAGCCTATTGTTGGTGATAACGGTTCTGGAATGCATGTACATCAATCTTTAGCTAAAGATGGTAAGAATTTGTTCTCAGGAGATGGTTATGCTGGTCTTTCTGAAATGGCGCTTTTCTATATTGGTGGAATCATTAAGCATGCAAAAGCATTAAATGCATTTACAAATGCATCAACTAATAGCTATAAGCGCTTGGTTCCTCACTTTGAAGCGCCCGTGTTATTAGCATATTCTGCTCGCAACCGTTCGGCTTCTATTCGTATTCCATATGTCATGAATCCTAAAGGTCGTCGTATTGAAGTTCGTTTTGGAGATTCTACAGCAAACCCATATCTTGCTTTTGCCGCAATGTTAATGGCAGGACTTGATGGTATTAAGAATCAAATTCATCCTGGTGATGCTATGGATAAAAATTTATATGACTTACCAGCAGAAGAGCTAAAAGACATCCCTACAGTTGCAGCTTCGTTAGACGAAGCATTAAATGCACTTGATACGGACAGAGAGTTTTTAACAACGGGTGGTGTATTTACGGATGAAATGATAGATGCCTTTATCGATTTGAAAATGGAAGAAGTAACTCGCCTAAACATGACGCCAAGTCCAGTAGAATTTGATATGTATTATAGCTTGTAATTAAAATAGCTATTGCCGTTATTGGCGAATAGTTTTTTCTAATGTAACATACCCTACTAAACTCAATAGTGGGGTAGATTTCTTGAATTTTTCTAAAAATAATATCCTTGGTCAATTCCACTCCCTATTTTCATCTGATAATAAGGTTAACATATCAGAGTTAATGCTATTATTATCAAAGAGTGGCTTGGCAAATGATGATCCTAGATTGGTTGAGTTTTTCCAGTATTTAAACCAGTTTGAGTCTTCAGAGCTTGAAGAATTACCTTTGGAATATATCAAAAAGCTTAAAGACACAGCTTCTATTTTAGATAAAGTGTTGTGTGGAAGGCTCGTTATTCCTGGCTTTTCTGAATTTACGTCAGAAATTGCTGATATTTTTTATAAAACAAAAGAAAATATTTCAGGTGAATTGGCAAGTTACATACCACAGCTTGCAAAGGCAAACCCTGAAAAATTTGGTATTTCAATCTGTACGGTAGATGGTCAAAGATTTTCGATGGGAGATGCATCTGATAAGTTTGCTTTGCAATCTGTTAGTAAGCCAATTACTTATGCAATAGCGCTTGAAGAGCATGGTGATGAGTACGTACATAGACATGTTGGCAAAGAACCTAGTGGGATGGCATTTAATGAATTTTCTTTAACTAAAGAAGGGTTGCCGCATAATCCAATGGTTAATGCAGGCGCGATCATGAGTTGTTCTTTAATAAACCAAAACGCATCTATTATCGAACGGCTTGAATATATCATGAGTGTTTGGGCAAAATTAACCAATGGTGTACAACCAAATATTAATCAAAGTATGTTTTTCTCTGAAAAAGATACGGCAGACCGTAATTATGCTATTTGCTATTTAATGCGTGAACAGGGGGCATTTGCCCACCACGTTAATATCCAAAGTGTGATTAATTTGTATTTTCAATGCTGTTCCTTAGAAATGAATTGTGAGAATTTAGCGATTGCTGCCGCAACATTGGCGAGATCTGGTATCCATCCTTTAACGAATGAACGTGTTTTTAAAGCAGAAACAGTCAAAAACACATTATCCTTAATGAGTACTTGTGGTATGTATGACTTTTCTGGGGAGTTCTTTTTTAGTGTTGGCGTGCCATGTAAGAGTGGTGTATCAGGAGTATTGATGGTTGTTATTCCAAATGTTATGGGGATTTCCATTTACTCTCCACGTTTAGATAGTTACGGGAATAGTAGCAGAGGCGTTGAATTTTGTAAGCGACTCATTGAGAAGTTTAACTTCCATACCTTTGATGCGATGGCTCGCTTTTCAACTAAAATTGATCCGACAAGGCGTGAGTTTGAAATTGAACTAGAAAAATCAATATTACTCTGTTCTGCTGCAAGTAGGAATTCAGTCCTTGAGCTCAGAAGATTACAAGCATCCAATGTGGATTTAAATCTTCCTGGATATGATGGTCGAACCGCATTACATCATGCGGCTTCAGAAGGAGCGGTAGATGTGGTTAAATACTTAATTGAACAGGGAGTGGTTATAGATCCAGTTGACCGTTGGGGAAACACGCCATTAGACGATGGAATTAAGGGAGATAAACTATTAGTCATTCCAATATTGAAAGAAGCCATATCAAACAAATCTAAATCTGTTAATGTATGAAGCTTCGATTAGCATCATCATCTCCAAGAAGAGCAGAGCTATTAAATCAAATGGGGATTCAGTTTGACCAATTTTCTGTTTCTGTAGATGAAGTGATATTTTCAAATGAAAGCCCAAAAGAATATCTGTCTCTTATA
>CAJXRW010000054.1 GCA_913060525.1 uncultured Gammaproteobacteria bacterium | reverse complement strand
GAGATTTCTGCCTGTCTCGTGGGCTCGGAGATGTGTATAAGAGACAGATTATGTTGACCCAGCTTTTGGTTTTGCTATGGGTTGGAACTATTGGTTTAACTGGGCAATTACTATTGCCGTAGAGGTATTAGCAGCAGCCATGATTATGCAATTTTGGTTCCCAGGTAGTAGTACCTTTATGTGGAGTAGTTTTTTCTTTTTATTGATATTGGGTTTGAATCTGATGTCCGTTAAGATGTATGGGGAATCCGAATATTGGTTATCATTTTTTAAAGTATCCTTTGTCATTATTTTTATTGTGGTGGGCGGGTTGACGATATTCGGCTTGGTCGGAGATCATGGCCCTGTCGGGTTTGAAAATTGGAAAATAGAAGGCGCACCATTCAACCATGGGTTTATTGGGTTTTTAGCCGTGTTTATGATTGCGGGTTTCTCATTTCAAGGTACTGAAATAGTCGGTGTCGCTGCAGGTGAAGCAGATGACCCAAGGCGTGCCATTCCAAAAGCAATAAAAAGTACGTTCTGGCGCATTGTGTTATTTTATATTATCGCCATTGCAATCATTAGTTTCTTAATTCCTTATAATGACCCTAATCTAGCCAATGCTAATTCAGACGTGACGCTTAGCCCCTTTACCATTGTGTTTAAAAATGCAGGGTTTACCTTTGCGGCATCGGTAATGAATGCGGTGATATTAATTGCTGTATTATCAGCGTGTAATGCGAGTATGTATACCTCAACCAGAACGCTGTGGTTTATGAGTAAAAATAATCAAGCGCCTAAAATTTTCTCTAAAACATCGAAAGGTGGAACCCCTTATCTAGCATTAATTGCAACGTGTATTATAGGTAGTACCTTTATGTTGACCTCCAAATATCAAAATGGCGTGGTATTTATATGGCTAGTCAATGTATCAAGTTTAGCTGGATTTATTGCCTGGTTTGGTATTGCCTGGAGTCATTATCGCTTTAGAAGAGCGTTTAGGGTGCAAGGAAAATCGTTAGAGCAACTTCCGTTTAAGGCAAAATTTTTCCCAATAGGTCCATTGGTTTCACTCGCATTTATTATATTGATTATTGCAGGACAAGAATTTGGTGATGTGATGGCTGGTGAATTAACAATTCAAAAATTTTTAATTACCTATGCGGGTTTAATCATATTTTTAATCATAGCAATCAGTTATAAAATCATAAATAAAACAAAGTTTATTCATTTAAAAGATTGTAAATTTCCGACTCATGAACATCCAGAATTGGGCGATGAAGAGATCGATGAGTCTATACACAGTAAATGATTGTTGAAATTATACTAATTTATATCTTTTCAGGTATGGTTATCGGGTTACTGTCGGGCTTATTTGGTGTAGGTGGGGGTCTGGTAGGCGTACCCGCATTGTTGTTTACATTTTCTCTGCAAGGTTTTCCAAGTCAAGAGGTGATGCCATGTGTCATTGGAACATCCTTAGCCATTATGGTTTTTACCTCAGTGTCATCTATTTATAGCCATCATCAGCTTGGTAATATTCATTGGCCGACCGCTAAAATTATGATTCCCTGGATTATTGCTAGTGTTCTAATTGGTAGTACAATTGCAAAGTTTTTACCTAGTTCTATTGTGCTTACTTTATTTAGCCTATTTATGCTTATTGCAATTTATAAGGTATTAAGTCGTTCAAATAAGTCAGCCATAACTAAGCCGATTATGCAGCCTAAGTCGAATAAGTTAAGGATTTTGGGCGTAATTACAGGAACCTTTTCAGCCATTATTGGTATAGGAGGGAGCATTATAACTGTTCCTGCTATGCGTGGCTGGCAATACCCCATGCGTAATGCCATCGCTACTGCGGTTGTGTGTGGTTTTCCAGTTGCATTATTTGGCATGATCAGTTATTCCGTGATGGGTCTGCTTTATCCAAAAACGTTACCTTTTGGTAGTTTTGGTGATGTGAATTGGCTAGCCATACCGTGTATTGCTTTTCCCTCAATGATTGTGGCACGCTATAGTAGTAGGTTGTCCACAATAATGCCGGATCAAACCCTTAAATATTTATACTTAAGCTTATTGTCTGTTATTACCCTGTATATGTTAATTAATACTTTTTTGAGCTATTAATCGGCATATAGTCTCTGCACCTTCTAATATTTTTGGGGAATTTTGAGAAATCAAATTGGGGTTAATGTTATAAATTTTATCATTAGTAACAGCAGATAAATTTTTCCAGCTTTGCCACTGACTATTCTTATTCACTGTATACAATTCTGTTTTGCCTAAGTCATAAAATAATTGGAAAATAAGATTTGGGTTAGCTTTTAATACCTGTTCAACGCCAGTTTGAAATGATGGGTACGGTATATTGGAAAATATATTATGACCATGGCATAGGTTGATAATTTCATTAATGATACCTTTGTTGCCCACCGTAAATATTGGAATTTGTGATATCTGAATGAATACGGATTGCTGATGTGATTTTACATAGGTTTTTTTGAGTTTTGCTAACTTGGTGAGATATTGTGATGAGATTTCTTGTGCTGCAGTTTGTAGCTGGATGAGATTTCCAATATCTAAAATTAACTCATTAATTTCAGCAAGTGTGTTGGCATCTAATATCTTGATTTTAATATCAAAGTTTTTTATTTGATCTATTGTTATCGGGCTGTTCATTGGGCTGGCAAGAACAATGTCTGGATTGAGCAAGATAATTTTCTCAATACTAAGGGAGTTTGCACTACCAACACCTTGAATGGGTTTGGTGTAATCAGGCTCACCTTGATAATGAATAACACCTACAATTTTAGTATTTTTAGATTCAGCTTGCTGAATAATTGAATGCGTTATTTCAGTTAAATTTGGCGATAACACCACAATACGAAATGGCTCTTTGGTGTAAGCGAATGATGAAACTAAACTCAGGAGTATTAACCATAAAACTTTATACATTAGAGTGCGTGTAAGTATCTTTGCCATTCAAAATAGGGGCCTGGGTCAGTTTTTCGACCAGGGGCAATAGTAGAATGTCCAGTAATTCTGTTGTTTGTAATTTTAGGGAATCTAGCTTGAATCACTTGTGTTAACTGAATAAGAGATTCGTACTGCCCTTGTTCAAATGGAAGCGTATCCGTTCCTTCAAGTTCTATGCCAATGGAAAAGTCATTACAGTTATCTGTCCCTTGATAGATACTTTTACCCGCATGCCATGCTCGATCAAGTACAGAAACAAACTGTATTATTTCACCGTCACGTCTAATGAGAAAATGAGAAGAAACTTTCAAGTTCTCTAGGTCTTTATAGTAGGCATGTTGTGAGGTATCTAAGGTATTTTGAAATAGTTGAATAATATCGCTACCACTAAATATACCTGGGGGTAAGCTAATGTTATGTATGACGAGTAGATCAATATCCAGATCAGTGGGACGTGCATTATAGTTAGGTGATGGTTTATGCAAAATGCCTGATAACCAACCCTGTGTGTTTATGTTCATATTTTAGATAATGCTAGACTGTTGAAATTATTTTAAGTTGAATTAATGGTATTTTAAATGATAGCTACTTTTTATTCTGAGATTATTGTCATTAACATCGATTTTGTAAATACCAGAATATTTGCATAGACTTCTTGTATACATAAAAACTTATTGAAAACTATGAGGTTAAGTATTGATTGTTATAGAAAGCTAAGCATAGTTACCAAAATAGTTTGGCTAATATTTTTAGTTTGTTTATTTATTTCAGTATCTGGATTTGCCGACATTGTTAACACCAATAAATTTTCAATTGAAAGCGCCAATCAAAAATTTGATCAAATTTCTCTGAAATTATCAACCCAAAATTTGAATGCGCATGATTTTAAATCTGCCATAGAGCAACTGACAGAATTACAATCTGAAGCTGAAGATTGTGCTCAAAAAAATCAGCGAGCATTATCACACCTAACAGAAAATTTTAAAAATGTCGAACTTGATGGCGGTGCAGTCAAGTCTGAAAATAATGTAACTACCTATTTAGTTGAAAAGAAAGACTTATTACAACAAAGGGTAACACGTTGTCATTTATTTGTGATCAGATCAAGTGAGGCCATTGAGGCATATACCGAAACCTTGCATCAACTAAGAGCCTCTATTTTACTTGATCGTGAAACACCATTTTTTGAGTACTTGGCACAGCCAAATCAAATCAAATTGGCATTAAGTCAAATGCGTTTAGCTGATATCGTTCAAAAATTTTTTATTGAAAAATGGTATGTTTTTTTATTAATTTTGGCACTGTATGTGGCCTATATATTTATCATTCATTATAGCCTTCGCCATCCTGTTAAGAGAAATGATGATGATCAAGAGTCGTCATCAGGCAGCCCATTGAGAAAAATTGTATATACCCGATTAAAATTACTTGGTTTTGCGGTGTTTGTGGTTGTACTGATTGAGGCCGCTTTATTTTATAGTGGTACATCTATTGTTGTTATCCGATTGATGCAAATTATCTCTATGACCATTATTAGTGCATTGCTATTCTGGTTGTCTTTCGTTTTAAGAAGAGTGGTAAAATATAAGTCTACAGCCTATACGTTGTTAGTTGGTATTTTCTTGTTTTTTACCTTAATTATTTCCGTTGCTGGGGTTGGGTATTACACCCTTATTCAATATATCTTACAGAGTATCTTTTTAACCATTGTTGGTTTGTTGGTTGTATTGGTATATAAAAAAATTCAAGATATGCTTTCACAGAGTTTGAATGAACGTAAATATTTGTGGCAGAAAAAATTACGTTTCTATTTTGATATTCGTGAAGATAAAACCATGCCAGAACTATCCATACTCAAGTTTACGGTGATGATAGCGATATGGGTATTATATATTGGTTATTTAGTGACTGTTTGGGGTTGGAAAACCGTTTATCCAGATCGGTATTTTTACGCATTGGTCGATGGATTTGAGGTGGTCAGAATTTATGTACAGCCTCTACAAGTGTTTATAGCGGTTATTACTTTTGTCGTTTTAAGTTTATGTGGTCGCTTGGTTAGTGGTTCAATTGCACGTAAAAATCGTCGTCAGGAAAAAGATTTACAGGTTGCATTTGCCTCAATTATAGCTTATTTAAGTTTTGGTGTGGCGATATTAATTGCCTTATTGGTCTCAGGTGTTAATTTTACGGGATTAGTAATTATTGCTGGGGCGCTTTCGGTAGGCGTAGGACTTGGTTTGCAAGACATTGTTAATAATTTTGTTTCAGGGATTATTTTATTATTAGAAAAGCCCATAAAACCAGGTGATAGAATTATAGTGGGAGAGACTGAAGGCTTTGTTAAACGTGTGCGTGTCAGATCAACACGTATTTCAACGATGTCAAAAGCAGATGTAATTGTCCCAAATGCGGATTTAATTAAAAATCAAGTTACAAACTATATGTTTAGAGACCCATATTGGCGTATTGAATGCAAAGTTGGCGTGGTATACGGTAGTGATACAGACTTAGTGAAAAAAGTGTTATTAGAGGTTGCTCAGGCACATCCTAATATTGTTCAAGATGAAGAAAATAAACCAAGTGTTTTATTCAAGGAGTTTGCAGATAGCTCACTGAATTTTGAACTTTGGTGCATCATTAAAAATGTTAATAGTAAATATGTTATTCAAAGCGATTTAAATTTTGCGATTGATAAAGCCTTTAGAGAACATAATATTACCATTGCTTTTCCTCAAAGAGATGTACATCTTTATCAACACAGTGACGCTTGCAAACCAATTGAGAAAAAGAATGATACTACAGACTAATGTGTGGTATCTGATTGAGCGTTAGGCTGGCGTTTTTCAGCTAATATGCGACTAAAAAGTTGAAAGTTGATTTCAAGCTCAAACAAAATAATGGCAAGTTCTTTTAGCTCTTTTTCTTTTTTAACCAAATGCTCTAATATCAGTGGCATAAAGTTTTCGGTCATGTGTTCAGTCATATCTTGTAATGCTTCTTTAAGTAAAGATAGTTTTATCAACATTTCCTGGCTAGTAAAAGCACGAAGCATGACGGGTTGCATGCCATCAACATTAAGCAATAAATAATAACTCTCAATTTTCCTATCTGAGTTTACAATATGGCAATAAGCATGCAGCTTAAATGGCGAAAAAATAGCGTGTGCGAGCTGGTTAATGGTATTTAATATTTGATCAGATGATGTCATGATTTTATGAATTTTTGTCAATTTTGTAAGACTAACAAGACTGATTTATAAATAAAAGCTCGCGTGAAGGATTCTTCTGATATTTTTTATTTAAACAGCATATAGGTTTGCGGTTGTTGGTAATTGCTATCTGAATTTTGATTGTGGCTGTCATAGTTTATCGCCATGCTAAAGCTGATAATGCCAAGAATAACGGTAGAAACTAACGCTGTTGTAAATTTTTTAGTATGTTGTTGTGTTTTCATTATATCTCTCCTTGGTGAATATTTACTTTGTCGTATTCATTTTAAGCAATGTTTGCAAATGAAATATTAATTAAATGTAAAAGAGCTATTTTGCCAAAAAGCATATTTGGCAATGAGTGAAGAAGTAGAAGGTACATTTAATTTTTTGCGGATATTTTCAATATGTTTATCTACTGTTCTTTTAGAAATAAATTTTTCTTGCGAAATTTCGAGTGCATTCAAACCCCTGGTTAAATGAGATAGCACCTGGAGTTCTTTATTTGTCAGAGATTTTGGGCATTCCTTTATAATACTTTCTGCATGTAATAATTTTGTTTTTTTCAGGTCTACGTGGTTTTTCTTAAACAAGTAGTCAGCTATTTTTTGATATTTTTTATAATATTGAGCAATATTGGTTATGGTGTGATTTAATGCAAAAGAAACATATAACCTTTTGGTCGTATCAATATCTTTGTAGAATGTCAGTATGTCTTTAATATGATGCGCTGATAAAAAATCTAAGGCTTTACGTGAGCGTAATGGGTCTGGGCTGACTTTTATAAAGTCGCTATATAATGATACTTTTGGCAGTAAATTATTTAAACGCAGGTCTTGTTTGGTTGAAAAATTAAGCAACCTGCTTTTTAACAATGTTGCATCTGAGTTAAAAATATTGATTGTTTTTGCTGCTTCATCTAAATAGTAGCTTTCTATTGAAACAATATTTAATGCGGTTGCGATTCTTTGTATTTTTGTTAACACATAATCTTCATATATTTTTAAGCGATATTCTTTCATGTTATGTATAAGCCTATTAACTTGTTATGAATACCCATATTAATAGTCAGTTGTTAATGAAATGCGAATACAGTGTAAAAGTGGTAATTTAACGTATAGTCCAGGTATTTATTTTTATAAACTGATATTAATCATGGTGGCAATAAAGTCAGCAACAAAAAAGGCAACCCGCCAACTAACCATAATAACAACCAATAATACCCCGATTTGAAAACCAATATATTTATTCCTAAACAAAAAATTACTCGCAATATAATTAGCGCTGCCGAATACAAGTAAACCAGATGACGTAATTGAGATGATATAGAATAATGCTTTTGATAAATCTGGGCTGGAATATATTTGTTTAAGAAATATTAATAGCCCTACAATAAAAATAATAAAGCCAGCATTGATTATTTTAATCAATATTGTGTTTCGAGTTTTAACGCAATATGCACCCATTAAGCAAAAGCTGGTAATAGTGATAAATTCAAGGCATAACAATAAGCTGAGTGAAATATCAAATGGATCAACAAGCTCTTGGGCAATATTAACGCGTATAAACCGCGATAGCTGAATGAACGAAAATAAAAAAATCAAGGTACTAATTTTACTTAATTGAATACTTTTGAGTGGAAATCTTAACGTTGCAATTAAAAATCGAACGGTATGGTTTTTAATTTTTTTTATATTCCCAGATTTGATAATTCCATATAGATATATAATTGAAAAAATGGTGAGTAGTGTATAGGCGCCATAGTAAAAAAACTCAGAAAAAGACTCTAAAGCTTCAATCGTTAGGAATCGTTTCGAATAAAATATTTGCCATAACTGGGGAAATAAAAAGATAAATACCCCATAGAATAGATAAACCATGTTAATAGCAGCACGTTTTCTGGTTTGTAACTTTATCGCACTGGATAAGGTGATGCTAAAGATCGTTAAACTTAAAGGGATAATTAAAAATGAAATAACCATAGAATTAAAATGAAAAGAAATCATGGCTAAAGATACAATAGAGACAAACATAAAAATTGATCGCCAACTATAAACATCCCGACAAAATCCAGTAATGATTAATATGACAATGAGCAGGGGCAGTATGATGATATCGATAATATCAAAATAAGGTGAAATCCCGACAATATGTTGATTAATAAAGTTTGCCGAAATAATCTCGGTATTAGAGGTAATGGCCGTTAATTGGTAAATGATAAAAAGGCATTTTATACTAACATACAATATTAAGTAGGTTGCGATCCGAATGGTTCGGTCAGATTGGTAGTTTAATTTCAACATCTAACCCTCTCTTGCTATTTTTGAGATTAATCTCCCCTTGGTGATATTCAATAATTTCTTTGGCAATAGTTAATCCAATACCCGTTGTTCCTTTAAGGGAGGTGTAGCTCTCAAATACCGCTTGCATTTTATCTTCGGGAATACCAGGGCCGTTATCTATGATATTTATTTTAATCCAATCCGTTTTAGCCTTACATTTTATTTCTACTTCAGAGCCATGTTGATAGGCGTTATTAATAATATTGGTCATCGCTCTTTTTAAGGCATTTTTTTTGCCTAATATAATTATATTTGATTTTGGTGTATGCAGCGTAATCTGCTTGTTCAACGATTTGTAGTCCGTGTATATTTCATCTAATAGCTGGTTGATGATAAGTGGTTCGACTGCCTCATTAAAAAGCCAGTCATCTTTTCCGTATAGTAATAGCGTTGAGGTAATCAGCTCTATTTCTTTGAAATCTTGATCATCTTTTGGATCTAAGTCTTCTTGTTTTAACTGCATTCTTAACTTAATTCTATGCAAAGGTGATCTCAAATCATGTAACGTATTCGCCAATATTTTGGCACGCGCTTTTTGGGCTGTCGCTATTTTATTAATAGAACGGACAATCACGTTTCTAATTTTTGAAGTGAGATGGTCTTCTCGTAGAACTGCACAGTCAACATAGTGATTGTTAAAATCAAACTTGGCTAAGCAGCGCGAAAATTGAATACTAAAGGTGAAGATTCTTATGACATAAAACACATAGAAGATGATCATAATAAATATAAATAAACTAATCACCATGGGGAAGGTAACGGCGCTGCTAATGACTCTGGGTAATTCTGTATAGATATTCACATATAACTTATCATCATATTTGAATGTGTGACAGGTTTTACGCTTAAGCTCAATGATTGTATTGGGTCTATGCTGACCTGAGCAGTGTGGGCGGCTTGTCATGCTGTAATGAATTTTATGACCACGAACACTAATTCGAGATTGATTCAATTTTTCAACGTACTCTATAAAATCCATTTTTGAAAGGTATTTGCTTTGTGTTTCAAGAATTTGAGTTGCTACAGTTGATGCGGTGCTTCGTCCATCCTTTGACGGCGTATACAAAAAGAAATTATGAAAACTTATAATACATTGAAAAATAACAACTAGTATCACAATTAACGTCGTTAGCTTTAATAAAGGGGTGTTGATAATAGAGCGAAGCTGATTAAGCATTTCAGCTCAATTTGTTTACTTTTGCATCAAAATAATAACCTGAACCATGTTTCGTTTGAATGAACTTATTTTCTGGATCATGTTTTTTGAAGCATTTTCTTAGATTGCTAATTTGAGCATCCACGGCGCGATCAAAACTCTCAAAGTTTTCACTGCTGTCCATAAGCTGCTCCCGAGTCAAGATTCGTCTCTGTCTCTTATACACATCTGACGCTGCCGACGATCTACTCTGTGTAGAT
>CAJXRW010000053.1 GCA_913060525.1 uncultured Gammaproteobacteria bacterium | reverse complement strand
CGAGATTTCTGCCTGTCTCGTGGGCTCGGAGATGTGTATAAGAGACAGATCTTACTCTGGACAAATTACTAGAATACCAAATGGCTGGGTAATTACTGACGCGATTACCAATTATTCCCAATCAATCGTGCTTGTTGACGATCATCTAACTTTTAAGATTTCTTGTGAAAAGGATTATCCACTATTAATTGAAGGATCAAAAAAGATTCTCGATCAAACCTTAATAAGTTATTGTAAAAAATCTGATATATGTACTAAAAATAGTAATATCGAAAAAAATATACTCGAAAGTTCAAATGTAAGTATCAAGCCTGATAATGAACACTCTGATCATATATGCGTAGAATTAAAATATAAAGGTGTATATTTCGACTTAGAAAAGCTCAAAGATAAGCTTAGCATTGAAATCACTAAACTCATCTTTAACAGAAAAACTGATTAACACTAGCTACCAGTATTTCCAGTATCTGTTCCAGCAGAATTAGTAGAACTGTCTTTTATAGATAATAACTCAACCTTAAATGTAAGCGCTTGGTTAGGACCGATTGTTGGTGGCGCAAATTTACCATAAGCTTGATCAGGCGCACAGTATATCTGCCATGTAGATCCAACTGGCATTTTCTCCAATACTTTTGTCCAACATGGAATAACCTGACCAACAGGGAAAGTTGCTGGTGCACCACGATTATATGAACTGTCAAACTCTTTACCTAGCCCGCCATCAGCAGTAAGAATATTACCTTGATAATTTACATTTACAGTATCAGAAGCATTTGGTACTTTGCCATCTCCTTTTGTGACAACCTTGTAATAAATACCAGTCTCAAGCTCTTTTACGCCGCTTTCTTTACCAACAGCAGCCATACCAGCTGTTGCATTTTTTAGATTTTCAGAACCTTGCTCTTTTTGCTTCTCAACTGCTTTTGCCATCATTTCTTTTTGGAAATTCTGCATAATTTCTTGCATTTGCTCTTTTGTATACTTAGAGTCTTGTCCGCCTAGTCCTGCTTTTAAACCTGTACTTAATGAAGCTGCATCAACATCAACATTTTGAGATTTAAAGCCGTGGCCGATTTCATAACCAATTGTATAACTCACTTTATCCATATCTGGCGCTGTATCTGCAGATGTTGCTTCTGACGCTGCTATAGCAGCAGGATTTGTTGAAGCTTGATTATTATCAGCTGCATACGTTATCGCTGCACTTGATGCTAATGCGACCGACATTAACATGGCAAGAGATTTTTTCATTTGAGTCTCCTTGTTACTAAATAAAAATGATTTTCTCATCGTAAATAAGGGTTTATCATATGTCAATAACTATATACTTTCACTGAAAATATTCCGCTTATTCGCGTGAACTTTTCCTAGACTATTAGAAATTATGATATAATTTATGATTATTTATAGCTAACCATATTGCATGAATATCATTTTATTGAGCATCAATTTCAAGAAAGCACCGATTCATATACGCGAAAAATATGCTTTCAATGAAAATAGTATTGCCGAGTCATTGCATTCTATTAAAGCTGAATGCAATGTTAGAGAAGTTATCATTACATCCACTTGCAACCGAACAGAAATATATGCGGTGTCTGAAGACTTAACCAAAATCAATATATTACAACAATGGTGGCAAGCTAAGAAAAAGACGAGTGACGATTTATCGGAATACATCGTCATAAAATACAACACTGAGGCGGTACATCATTTAATGCGTACTGCGTGTGGTATTGAATCAATGGTTCTCGGTGAACCACAAATTCTTGGTCAATTAAAACAGGCATATTCGCTATCACGACAAGCTCAAACCTTAGGTACCAACCTATCATTAGCATTTGAGTCTGCCTTCTCGGTTGCCAAACGAGTTCGTACCACCACTAAACTGGGTGCTTGTCCTGTCTCAGTTGCCTTTTCAGCAGTCTCCCTGGCTAAAGCAAATTTTGAAGACCTATCGAATAAAAAAGTACTGATCATTGGTGCAGGTAAAACGGCTAAGTTGGTTGCCCAACATTTACATAGCTGCCAACCAAAACAAATTACCATTGCAAACCGTACTTTCGTTAATGCTAAAAATATTGCTGACTCAATCAATGCAAAACCAGTTGCCTTAAATGATATATATGCTTCCAGTTTATATGAGTCTGATATTATTGTTTGTGCGGTTAGTAACATTCAACAACCTATCATCACTAGTAAAATCTCAGCTCAGTTATCCAACTGTTTGTTGGTAGATTTATCAATACCGCGCGCTATTTCTAGTGAAAATCTTGCTGAAAGCGTTAGTTTATATTCAATAGATGACATTCAAAAAACACTCAAAGATAACGAACAAATTAGACAGCGTGCTGCAAAAGTTGCAGAAAAAATCATTGAAGAAAAATTACAGCATTACATTGCAAATAAAAAAGTCCGCAAAGCATCAGGTACAATTGTCGCATTTAGACGTCATACAGAAGACTTGGTTGAAACTGAAGTTCAAAAAAGCTTACGGAAATTAAAAAATGGGGCTGATCCTGAGGAAGTTTTAACTAGATTTGCCTATACTTTGCAAAATAAAATTCTTCATAAGCCAACTATATCGCTAAGGCAAGCCTCTGTAGAAGACCAGGAAGAATTAATTGGTATGACACAGCAATTTTTCAATATCGAACACAAAAACTAAAAGAGAATTATGAAAGCATCGCTTAAAAATAAGCTAGAAAATCTATTAGAGCGTCATGAAGAAATATCACATTTACTTAGTGAGCCTGAAGTTATAAATAACCAAAATAAATTCCGTGAACTCTCTCGTGAATACTCGCAACTTGAAGAAATCACAGCTAAATTCAAAGAATATCAAAATATTATATCAGATATAGATAGTGCAAATGAGATGCTGGAAAGTGACGACGAAGAAATGAAGTTTTTTGCAGAAGAAGAACTTCATTTAGCCCAAAACACACTAACCATTTGTGATAAAGAATTAGAAATTTTATTGTTACCTAAAGATGAAAATGATGATGCAGATGTTTTTCTAGAAATACGTGCAGGTACGGGTGGCGATGAAGCTGCGATATTTTCAGGCGACTTGTATCGTATGTATTCACGATATGCCGAGAAAAAAAGATGGCAGGTTGAGATTATGAATCAAAGCCACGGTGAACATGGTGGTTATAAAGAAGTTATTATTAAAATTCACGGGGAACAAGTGTATTCAAAACTTAAGTTTGAGTCTGGTGCACACAGAGTTCAACGTGTCCCTTTAACTGAATCTCAAGGTCGCGTACATACATCTGCTTGCACGGTTGCTGTTATGCCTGAAGTAACGAATATTGAAAGCATTGAAATTAATCCAAATGATCTAAAGATAGATACCTTTAGAGCTTCGGGTGCAGGTGGACAACATGTCAATAAAACCGACTCGGCTATACGAATTACACACATACCTACGGGCGTGGTTGTAGAGTGTCAAGATCAACGCTCACAGCATAAAAACAAAGCTGCTGCTTTGTCCATACTAAATGCCCGCCTTCTTCAAGCACAACAACAAAAACAACATGCTGAACAGGCTGAAACAAGAAAGTCATTAGTCGGATCAGGTGATCGATCTGAACGTATCAGAACTTATAATTATCCACAAGGCCGTGTTACTGATCATCGTATCAATCTAACACTATATAAGCTAGATGAAGTAATGGAAGGTGAGCTAGACGCTATTATTGAACCCTTATTGCAAGAACATCAGGCAGACTTACTTGCACAATTAACCAATGATTATTAAAGATGCCCTTAACCTTTATTCTAAACTTTTAAAACCTTATTCTCAAAGCCCAAAACTTGATACTGAACTCATCATCAGTCATGTTATTAATAAAACAAAAGCTTATCTATATACTTGGCCAGAACACGATCTTAGTGAAATTAACCTTGAAGAAATTAATAAACATATAGAGTCCAGAAAACAAGGAATTTCTATCGCTCATATTATTGGAAAGGCTGAATTCTGGGATATGACTTTCATGGTTAACAATCATATACTTTCACCTCGGCCTGATACCGAAACTATTATAGAAACAGCACTTGGTTTTTTTAATACAAGTACAAACTATTATATGCTAGATCTGGGTACTGGATCGGGTGCAATCGCAATTACACTTGCTAAGCTATTCAAAAAATCCAATATTATTGCTACAGATATATCCATAGAGGTACTGAATATTGCAAAGCAGAATGCCAGACTAAATAGCATAAACAACATACAATTCAAACTAAGCAATTGGTTTTCTAAAATTAATTGCATACAGAAATTTGATCTTATAACCTCAAACCCTCCATATATTGATATTGATGACGTAGATATTGAAAGTAATGTGCGTTTACACGAACCACATTTGGCACTATTTTCCCCTAACCAAGGTCTACATGACTTATATACAATAATTAAAAATTCATCCAAATATTTAAAACATAATGGCATATTAGTTTTAGAACATGGGCACAAACAAGGTGATCTAATTATGGGTGAATTACAGTCCCATGGATATCGCAATATATCCATACATTATGACTTAAATGGTATTCATCGCTGTACATCTGCTGTTTGGTAATTTTTTGTCATGACAAAAAATTATTTTGACCACTGAGATAATAATTGTCGAACTTGGCTTAAATAATAAATATTAGACTGTAACTTTTTTTGCGCTAGTTGTAACTGTAAAATAGCCAAATCAACCATTCCTAGATGGTAATAATATTTAGCCATAAAGAAATGTGCCACGCCATTTTCACCTAATTTTTGTTCATTCTCCGCTAGATCTTTATAAGCTAAAATATATTGAGGGTAGTCACTATTGATATTTAATAGTTCAGTTTTAGCTTTCGCATAATCATTTTGCGATTGGTGTAGTTTCACAGTTAAAATTAAAAATGGAAGAATATCGAAATGCTGTTCACGTGCAGTATTTATCATAGAAAGCGCTTCTTCATATGATCGATTTATTATCAGTGCCTCAATAAATGTATATATAATTACAATTGACCTTGGATTATCGTTATATAAATCTCTTAAAATATCTATGGTATTATTGATATTTCGTTGAAGAACAATATTAATATAGGATTTTTTATACTGGTCGACATTATTATCATTCGCTGTAGAATAGAGTAATGTCTTTTTATGCTGAGATGTTATCACTTCCAATCTTGCTTTCATATACTCAAAATCAGATTGAGATATTAAAATAGAATGTTTAGAGTCTTTACGCTTATGCTTAAGACGATTTAAGGCTTCAGATGCGCGTTTGGTTGGATAGGGATGCGTGTAGAGCGCTTCTAAATTAGCATGGTATGTGTTTTTAGGTAATCTATTAAAAAAATTCGCCATATCTGATTCTGGATAATTCGCATTTGTTAGTGTTTCTACACCGATCCAATCTGCTTCATATTCATGGTCTCGAGTATAACCTATCATTGACTGTTGTCCAGCAGCTAAAGTGGATGTTAAAGCGGCACTGGCGGCACGTCCATCTACCATTGCCAATGCAGCACTGGCAAGAATTCCTGACATTTGTTTAAATAAAGTTGCACTCTGCTTTTCCACCATTCTTTCGTAATGCTTTTGCGTGACATGGGCAATCTCATGCGCTAATACACTTGCTACTTCGCCTTCATATTTACTCTGTAAAACTAACCCAGAATAAATACCTATGATCTGCCCAGGTAATGCAAATGCATTAATCACATTTGTATTAAATAAAATGAATTCTATATGCGTGTCTGTATCACGTGAATGACTCAGTAAATTTTTACCAAGCTGTTCAATATAGTATTGCCATAATGGGTCATCCACAACTGGAGTAAAATGTTTAATTTGATTCAATACATCCCGTCCAAGTGCTTTAGATTGACTATCACTAATACTACCATCCGCCGCATCACCAAGACTAGGTAATATGATATTTTGGCTTTGCGTTTGAATACTTAGCGCTAAAGAAAGTGCTGTAGACATTGCTATTTTATGCCAAATCATATTGCTTAAATTTACCGAATACCTAGTTCTAGCATAGGTGAAATTTTATTAAATTCACAATTATTTTGACAATTGAATACATATTATGTACGTTTATTATACTGGTGCATCTAACTAAGGATAACTATGCTAATAATAAAGCTTTTTGTTTTATGTTTGCAGTATGTTGTACGATTTGTACTTGATACCTTAATGTTAGATACAGATTTCGGTCAATTAGCTGTTGTTGACTGCCGTTTAGTTCAAGTAAAAGAGAATGATCATGTTGATTGGCAACATAAAAGAATAATAGCACATTTTAATAATCAAATATTCGGTGGGTAGTTTCAACCTTCATGACTTTTATATTAGTAATGTTCCGTTTGATATGATCCGAGTATATTTAAGTAGTCTGTGATCTGTGAAACAGATTCCAGGGCCTGTTTAATATTTTCATCTTCACAATGCCCTTTAAAATCTAGAAAAAACATGTAATCCCACGCTTTATTACGGGTTGGGCGTGACTCAATTTTAGTAAGATCGATTTCATATTGCGCAATTGCATTTAAAACCATTGAAAGTAATTTAGGTTTATTTTGTCCACTAAATATAATAGAAGTTTTGTATTCTATATTATCATCTCTGGTAGTATTTTCTTTGCCTAACACAAAAAATCGTGTGTAATTAAAATGTTCATCTTCAAAATTTTCTTTCAAAACATTTAGTTGGTAATATTCTGAAGCCAACTTTGATGCAATTGCTGCTATTGTTTTGCTATTTATTTCTTGAATATGCTTGGCAGCACCCGCTGTATCTAAAAATGGTTCAGGTTTAATCCCGAGCGCTTTAATGTGATTAGAGCATTGACCAAGTGCCTGAGGATGAGAAATAACGGTTTCAATGTCTCTTAGCGCAACGCCTTGGCAAGCCAATAAACAATGTTTAACGGGTAGTATCAGCTCTCTTTGAATCGTAAGTTTACTATACACTAATTCATCATAAGCAGGTATAACTGTGCCTTCCAGAGAATTTTCAACTGGCAATACACCATAATCAGCAGTGTCAGAATAAATTGATTCAAATATAGCTCTAAATGAAGAACATGGTAAAGATTGGGTGTTTTCTTTGAAAAATTGATATAAAACTAATTCTGAATATGCGCCAGGCTCGCCTTGAAATGCAACTTTTATCATTATTTTATCTCTTGTTGATGAACAAATTCAGGGAAAAATAACTGCATCATACGTTCATAATGTTGTACAAGGTTTTCTTGGGAATACATTGCATCTTTTAATACGCTATTAAAAGGCAAGTAAACCAAGGAAGCAAAATGGCTGTAAGCACTATGGTCTAGCAAAGTAGGTTGGTCACCAAAAAAGAAGGCTTTATCTGCTAACAGCATAGATAATGCCTGAAGGTTTTCTTGAGCAAATAAATAGATTTGTTCAGTTGAATGACGACCTATACCATGCCCGTATAATTGTTTTCGTACTTTTTTTTGTACAGATGGGAACATCAATTTAAATGCCAATTTTGGCACACTCATACCTGCTAATAACTGCTCTTTCCATATTTTAACGCCTTCTGGATCAATCCACCTGGAATATACAATTGTCCAATATAAGTGTTCTTCCAACAACCTTGTGTACGCAAGTGTAGTTGATTTTTCCAATGCTGAAAGATTCGCTTGCATGGGTTGTTCAATAATATGTTCATAGTGTTTTATAATTAAACCGCTATCTGACATTAATTTATTATTGTCTGATATATAAGGAATTTTTCCAGTCGGTGACTCTCTTGGATCCATAATAAATTGATTTTCATAAGGTATATTAATTGCTCTAAAATAGCTTTCAAGTTTCATACAAAAGGGGCTATCGCTTGATATATATTTTGCACGTGGAAACTGATACAGCTTAATCATAAAAATACCATCAAAGACTAAAATAAAAATATTGTATCAGATTATAATGACGTTACATTATATGCTTAGCTTATTCTTTGTCTTTCTTGATAAAATCAGCAATTGAAACAACATTATCATTTGCTGGTGCTGGATTAGAGCTTGATTTTGTTACATCTGCAATATCAGGCTGGCTTGGATTATTATATAAACTTATATGGGAAAGCTGATTACCATGCAACTTAACAATGCCATTATCACGCTCTACCCCATTTGAAGAATACTCAAACGTGTAATCTCTTTGCCAACCCAGCGATCCAGTTGAGGCTAAACGCGTCATTTTAAGTTTAGTTTGTACGATAGAGTCATCAAGCAATTGAACATTATATTGTTTACATATATTTTTTGCATGAAATATTGCCCATTCACGTGCACGAAGATTAGAGCGTATGTAGATAACAATGCACACAATCAGTATTGCAACAACAAAAGCAGATAAACTCCACATAAGTAAACTCTCCATAAATATAAGTCAGGTGCTTAAATAAGCATACCATATTTAAGAAATATACCCATGAGTATTGCATCTTGGGTCGGGATATTGAATGATATTTTACAAACAGGATTGGGGAATAAAATGTCTAGTTATTACGATGGGAATAGATTCCATAATCAAAACCGCCAGTTAAGTCGTAAGTCCTTTAGAGATTTTCTAACTTGGCGATTCAAATCGAAAAAAAAACAATGGCCACAGCAAGTTAATACTCAAGCCTTTGCATATAAAAAAAATGAAACACCAGATAAATTACGTTATACCTTTATTAATCATGCAACCGTATTAATAGAATACCAAGGTGTGACTTTTTTGACTGATCCTGTCTTTTCTGAAAGAGCCAGCCCATTTCAGTTTGTTGGCCCAAAACGTATTCGACCACCCGCAGTTATACCCGAAACCTTGCCTAAGGTAGATATTATTTTATTAAGCCACAATCATTACGACCATATGGATATTCCAACTTTAAAATGGCTTACTAAACGTGATAATCCATTAATTATTACAGGATTACACAACAGTATTTATCTCAGAAAACATAATATACACCACACGTATGAGTTAAACTGGGGTAAAGCCTATGCTCATAAAGGCTTTATTATCTACTATGAACCTGCTCAACATTGGTCAAAAAGAAGCTTAAATGATGATTTTAAAGCTTTATGGGGTGCTTTTATGCTGGTTACACCTAATCACCATAAAGTTTATTTTGCTGGCGATACAGGCTATGCTAAGCACTTTAAACAGATGTTTGAAAAACATGGTCCAACTGATTTAGCTTTACTACCTATTGGCGCCTATGAACCTAGATGGTTTATGCAAAATTTTCATATGAATCCAGATGATGCCGTACAAGCACACAGAGATTTACACTCTAAACATTCACTAGCTATTCATTTTGGAACATTTCAACTCACTGATGAAGCAATAGATGATCCAGAAAAGGATTTACGCACCGCATTAAAAAAATATAATATTAGCTCTGATGTCTTTGAACTACCTGATTGGGGTATATCAAAAATACTATAAGGATGAAAGTTGTTAAAATCAAAAATCCTCATACTGTTGTGTATTTTTCAGTTAGTTATCATTTCTCTAACAAATTATTTAGTACAGTTTCCTCTAGAAGTGTTTCACTGGAAAACAACATGGGGGGCTTTTACCTATCCACTCATTTTCCTATCAACTGATCTTACGGTAAGATTACTAGGGAAAAATATGGCAAGAAAAATCATCTTTATCGTCATGTTACCTTCATTATTGCTTTCATATATTATTTCAACAATTTTCTTTGATGGTATCTATCAAGGTATTGCTAATATTTTTGTTCTGAATACGTTTATTGCCAGAATTGTATTAGCGAGTTTTAGCGCGTATATTTTTGGTCAATTGTTAGATATCACCATTTTCAACCATTTAAGAAAAGCACAAATGTGGTGGTTGCCCCCTTTATTATCAACGACACTTGGCGTATTGTTTGATAGCTTTATCTTTTTTAGTATCGCATTTTATCACTCCAGTAACTGTCTCTTATACACATCTGACGCTGCCGACGATCTACTCTGTGTAGAT
>CAJXRW010000052.1 GCA_913060525.1 uncultured Gammaproteobacteria bacterium | reverse complement strand
CTACACAGAGTAGATCGTCGGCAGCGTCAGATGTGTATAAGAGACAGACTTTACTTATGAAGAACAGGAACAGGTATTAAAACCATTATCACTTGATGCGCGCGAAGGAATTGGCTCAATGGGCGATGATACCCCGATTGCGGTATTGTCAAAACAAACACGTTCTTTATATGATTATTTTCGGCAGCAGTTTGCGCAAGTGACAAATCCGCCCATTGATTCATTGCGTGAAAGTATTGTGATGTCGACTAAAACATTTATTGGTCGTATTGGCAAAGTCAGTTCAGGTGATGAAAAACTCGCTGAAAGAATGGTAATTGATGCTCCAATTGTTTCAAGTGCAAAATTTAATGAAATTGTAAGCTATGCACCAGATCGATATCCAAGCATAGAAATTGATTTAAACTATCCAACTAATGTACATTTAAAAGCAGTAATTGATGATGTATGTCAGAAGGCGATTCAGTATACGAATGAAGGGTATATTATACTTATCCTCTCAGATGAGAATATTGCAAAAGATAGGTACCCTGTACACGCGCTGTTAGCAACAGGTGCAGTGCATCACGCGTTATGCCGTTTAAATCTACGTTGTAATATAAATATTTTAGTTAAAACAGCCACAGTTAGAGATTCACATCAACTTGCCACGCTGATTGGTTATGGCGCAACCGCAGTCTTTCCTTATTTTTCTTATCAATGCATTTACGATATGCATCAAAGAGGCGTTTTTGGTAAGAAAACCTATTTACAGGTTGCTAAAAACTTTCGAAAAGGGCTAAAAGCAGGGCTTAAAAAAATCATGTCTAAAATGGGCATATCTACAGTTACCAGTTATCGTGGCTCTCAACTTTTTGAAGCCGTTGGCATTAATAAAGAAATTACCGATTTATGCTTTACGGGAACGGTATCAAGGCTTGAAGGTGCGTCGTTTGATGATATTTACCAGACACAGCTAGCATTGGTTAAAAAAGCCTATTGTGCCACAGAAGAAATTGGACATGGCGGTAAATATAAATATGTACATGATAGTGAGTACCATGCGTTTAATCCTGAAGTGGTTCAAAGCATCCAAAAAGCAGTGGCAACGGGAAAGTTTGAAGATTATTTGACGTTTTCTAAATTAGTAAATGAACGTCCAATTATGGCTTTGAGAGATTTACTTACTTTTAAAGAAGTTTCTCCCATTTCATTAGATGAAGTTGAAAGCGAAAAAGAAATTCTAAAACGCTTTGATAGTGCAGGAATGTCTTTAGGGGCATTATCACCTGAAGCCCATGAGGCAATTGCGGTTGCAATGAATAAACTAGGGGGACGTTCTAATTCGGGTGAAGGTGGCGAAGCCAAGGAGCGTTACCATACTGAAAAACTGTCCAAAATTAAACAGATCGCTTCTGGACGATTTGGCGTAACACCAGAATATCTGGTGAATGCTGAGGTGATTCAGATAAAAATTGCTCAAGGTGCAAAGCCAGGAGAAGGGGGACAATTACCTGGCAGTAAAGTGAATCAACTTATTGCAAAATTAAGATATGCTTCTGTTGGTATTCCTTTAATTTCACCCCCACCGCATCATGATATTTATTCGATTGAAGATTTGGCGCAATTAATTTTTGATCTTAAACAGGTGAATCCAAAAGCATTAATTTCAGTTAAGCTCGTTTCGGAAGCGGGTATCGGTACAATTGCTGCTGGTGTGGTTAAAGCAAATGCCGATTTAATTACCATTTCTGGTCATGATGGCGGCACGGGTGCATCACCCCTAACCTCAATTGTGTATGCTGGTTCTCCCTGGGAGTTGGGTTTAACTGAAACACATCAAACGTTAGTGGCAAATGAGTTGCGTAATCGCGTACGCATTCAAGTCGATGGAGGTTTAAAAACAGGGTTAGATGTGATTAAAGGTGCGATTTTAGGTGCGGAATCCTTTGGATTTGGTACCGCCCCAATGGTCGCATTAGGCTGTAAATATTTACGCATTTGTCATTTAAATAACTGTGCCACAGGTGTCGCCACACAAAATGAAGTGTTACGCACAAAACATTTTCATGGAACGGTTGAAAAGTTAATGAATTATTTTCGTTTTGTTGCACATGATACACGTTTAATTTTAGCAAACTTAGGTTTTAAGCGCTTAACAGATTTGATTGGCAGAACAGATTTGTTAGTGCGTTTAGAGGGTGAAACAAAACAACAAGAACAATTAGACCTATCCAGAATTATGTTTTTTGATAAACAGTTAAATCAAAGCTGTCAGGTGGAAAGAAATGCGCCATTTGATGCAGCAACTCTGGCACATAAAATAGATCAAGAAACGGATAATGCGGTACGTAATAAAATGGGTGGGGTGTTTCATTATCCAATCAAAAATACGGATCGTTCTATTGCTGCGATGCTATCTGGAAAAGTTGCTGAATTACATGGCGATTTAGGTATGAATCATCAACCTATTCATCTTAATTTTACTGGCACGGCAGGTCAAAGTTTTGGTGTGTTTAATGCCAGTGGCATTCATCTGCATTTAGAGGGGGATGCAAATGACTATGTGGGTAAAGGTATGGCAGGTGGGCGAATTACACTAACACCACCAAATCAGTCTAAATTTAGGTCAAATAAAACCCCTATTATTGGTAATACGTGTTTATATGGTGCGACTGGTGGCACGTTATATGCTTCTGGTACGGCAGGTGAACGTTTTGCCATTCGCAATTCTGGGGCAACAGCGGTCATTGAGGGTGCGGGTGATCATTGTTGTGAATATATGACGGGTGGTATTGTTATTGTTTTAGGTCCCGTTGGAATTAATTTTGGTGCTGGTATGACGGGTGGAATGGCGTTTGTATTGGATCAAGCACATATATTTGCGGATCATTACAATAACGAACTTGTCAATATTCATCGTATTCAGTCTGAAAATATGGTGTCATATCGGACAGTTTTATATAATTTGATAAAAGATTTTGCCAATTCTACTGGCAGCAAACCTGCGGTAGAAATTCTTGAAAATTTTTCAAGTATGATTAAAGATTTTTGGTTGGTGATGCCCATTCATGTCGATATTGAAGATGTGATTGATAAGATGAAAATGATTTCTTAATAAGGGTATGAAGCGATGTCTGACGATAATTTAAAGTTTATAGAGATCCCACGCAAAGGGCCAAAAAAAAGATGGGCGCCTGAGCGCATAGAAGATTTTAATGAAATATATGGTAGTTATGAACAACATGTTGCTGTAGATCAAGCAAGCCGTTGTATTGACTGCGGTAATCCATATTGTGAATTTAAATGCCCTGTCCATAACTATATCCCTCAATGGTTAAAATTAGTGAAAGAAGGACGTGTTATTGAAGCGGCTGAATTATCACATCAAACCAATAGTTTGCCTGAAATTTGTGGTCGGGTTTGTCCGCAAGATAGATTATGTGAGGGTGACTGTACCATCAATGATGAATTTGGCGCAGTGAGTATTGGTTCAATTGAAAAATATATTACGGATACTGCGTTTAAAATGGGCTGGAAACCAGATATATCCAATGTTAAACCAACGGGTAAAACCGTTGCGATTATTGGTGCAGGGCCAGCGGGTTTAGCTTGTGCTGATATTTTAGTTAGGAATGGGGTTAAAGCAATTGTTTATGATAAACATCCAGAGATTGGAGGCTTATTAAGTTTTGGAATCCCTTCTTTTAAACTAGAAAAAGAAGTGGTACAGAAGCGTCGTGAAATATTAGAATTTATGGGGGTTGAATTTAAGTTAAGCCATCACATTCAAACTCAGGATGATTTCAAAAAAATATATCAGCAATATGATGCCATATTCATTGCGCTTGGTACCTACAACAAAAACTTAGCTAGTATTTCTGGTGAAAATCTTCCAGGTGTTCACCAGGCTTTAGATTACTTGATCAATAATAATTTACATCAATTTGGTTATATCCCAGATACAGCATTAAAGAATTTTTCTTTCCAAAGAGTGGTTGTATTAGGTGGAGGTGATACGGCAATGGATTGTAACCGCACCGCTATTCGTCAACAAGCTTCAAGCGTATATTGTGCTTATCGTCGTGGTGAAGGCAGTATGCCAGGTTCAAAAAAAGAAGTGCGTAATGCGAAAGAAGAAGGGGTGAAATTTTTATGGAATTATCAACCAATTGAAATATTAGGCCAAGATAAAGTCGAAGGGGTAAAGTTGGTTAAAACAAGGTTATTGGAGTCGGATAGCGACAATCGAGCATCGCTTGAAATGATTGAAGGCTCTGAGTTTATTTTACCTGCTGATAAAGTTGTTATTGCATTTGGCTTTAAACCAAATCCACCTGAATGGTTAGCGCATTTTAAAATCACCTGTGACCCGTCTGGTAAGGTGATTGCAAAAGGCGCAAATCAATATCCATTTCAAACTTCTAATGCCAAAGTATTTTCTGGTGGTGATATGGTGAGAGGATCAGACTTAGTTGTTACGGCTGTATTTGAGGGTAGAAGTGCCGCAAAATCGATTTTAAATTATTTGCACCTCTAGCTTTCAGGTTAATTTAAGCTGTATCAGCAATAGAGTTTTTATGAATTTAAAATAAAGCATATCTGCTCTAAAATAGCATAGGTATTTAGTAAATAACTTTTTGAATTTTAAGTAAATTTTTATAAATTTTATATCTAAGTTTAAACGATAGGGCCAGTTTTTTTGAAAATTGTACAACTTAGCATAAATTGGCTATTATTATGCTCAATAAATTTTATCAAAATTTTGGTATATGACACTTAAATCTAAAGGAGCATCCATGTCTGATTTGCAGAAAAAAACAAAAGTTGATATTCAATCAAATGGAAAATCATACAAAACTTATAGTCTTAAGAAATTAGCTCAAGTTACAGGCAAAGACGTGAAGCGTCTCCCTTATTCAATCCGTGTATTAGTTGAAAATCAATTAAGAAATATTGATAACTATAAAGTGAAAGAAGAAGATGTGTTTCATGTTTTAAATTGGGATGCAACAGCCAAATCACGCCCTGAAATTCCGCATATGCCAGCACGTGTGGTCATGCAGGATTTTACTGGTGTGCCTGCTGTGGTCGATTTAGCTGCAATGCGTCAAGCTTTTAAAGATGCTGGGGGCGATCCTGATAAAATTAATCCTTTAGTGGATACAGCCATGGTCATTGACCATTCGGTGCAAGTTGACTTTTTTGGTTCACAAGATGCTTTAGAGAAAAATGTTTCAATTGAATACGAAAGAAACCATGAGCGTTATAGCCTGTTAAAATGGGGTCAAACAGCCTTTAATGATTTTAAAGTTGTTCCTCCAGGTATGGGTATTATTCACCAGGTTAACCTTGAGTATTTAGCAAAAGGTTCCTTAGTTAAAAACTATAATGGCGAAGAGGTGATTTATCCAGATACACTGGTGGGTACCGATTCACATACGACCATGATTAATGGTATTGGTGTTATGGGCTGGGGTGTTGGTGGTATTGAAGCCGAAGCCGTCATGTTGGGTCAACCATATTATATGATTTTACCTGATGTAGTTGGGGTTAAGTTAACAGGTAAATTGCTTGATGGCGTTACCGCAACCGATTTAGTGTTAACCATTACTGAAATGTTACGTAAACAAGGTGTGGTGGGTAAATTTGTTGAGTATTATGGTTCTGGTTTAGATAACTTATCACTACCTGATAGAGCAACCATTGCCAATATGGCGCCAGAATATGGTGCGACAATGGGCTTTTTCCCAGTGGATGAAGTGACATTAGATTTCTTTAGAAATACCAATCGTGGTGAATTGGTTGATGCGACAAAACAGTCATTAATAGAACAAGAATTATTTAGAAATGATGCGGCTGAAGAGCCTGAATATACAGTAAAACTTGAGCTTGATATGTCGACAGTTGATTCAACTTTAGCTGGACCAAAACGTCCTCAAGACAGAATCTCATTAAGAAATTTAAAAACTGCGTTCAAAGAATCCTTAACTCATGAGCAAGGTCTACATGGATTTGGTTTAAGTGAAGCAGATACCAAAAAATCTGCGAAAGTAAAAGGCATGGATTGTGAAATTACCCATGGTTCGGTTGCCATTGCTGCCATTACGTCTTGTACGAATACCTCAAATCCATCTGTATTAATTGGTGCTGGTTTATTAGCGAAAAAAGCAGTAGAAAAAGGCTTAACCGTTAAACCATTTGTTAAAACTTCATTGGCGCCTGGTTCACAAGTCGTAACTTCTTATCTTAAAAAATCTGGCTTATTAAAATATTTAGAAAAATTAAAATTTGATGTGGTTGGTTATGGTTGTACAACTTGTATTGGTAACTCAGGCCCATTAGACCCAGCCATTGTTGATGCGATTAATTCTGAAAACTTGGTTGTTGCTTCAGTTGGTTCTGGTAACCGTAACTTTGAAGGTCGTATTAACCCAGATGTACAAGCAAACTTCTTAGCCTCCCCGATACATGTGGTTGCTTTTGCGATTGCGGGTAATGTTAATTTTGATGTTGAAAATGATTCACTCGGTAAAGATAAAGAAGGCAATGAAGTTTACCTAAAAGACATTTGGCCAGACAGCCAAGAAATTGCAGATATTCAGGCTGAAATTGTTAATTCCGCTATGTTTGAAACGGCTTATGCCACTATATTTGATGGGACTAAAGACTGGCAACAGCTTGATGTACCAAAAGGTAAGTTATATGAGTTTGATAAAAAATCGACTTATATACAATGCCCAAGCTTCTTTGAAACCTTTGCCGATTCAGGTAATACATCGCTTGATATTAAAGATGCGCGTGTATTGTTATCTCTAGGTGATTCAGTGACAACAGACCATATTTCACCTGCTGGTGCCATTCCGCCAGAATATCCTGCTGGTCAGTATTTATCAGAGCATGGGGTGGTGCGTAAAGATTTTAACTCTTATGGTTCTCGTCGTGGTAATCACGAAGTGATGATGCGTGGTACGTTTGCCAATATTCGTATCCGTAACTTGTTAGTACCTGGCGTTGAGGGTGGCTTTACTAAATATCATCCAGATGGTTCACAACAGTATGTATTTGATGCCGCCATGAAATATAAAAAGTCTGGTACACCGTTAGTTGTATTGGCAGGTAAAGAATACGGAACAGGTTCATCTCGTGACTGGGCTGCCAAAGGAACGTTTCTATTAGGCGTTAAACTGGTTATTGCTGAAAGCTATGAGCGTATTCACCGTTCTAATCTAGTGGGTATGGGTGTATTACCATTACAATACTTAAATGGTGAGTCAGCTAAGTCATTAGGTTTAGATGGTTCAGAGTCCTTCTCAGTGAAAGGTTTAGATAATGTTAAACCACGTTCTGAAATCACGGTCGAAGCGAAAAAAGAAGATGGTAAAGTGATTACCTTTAAAGCATTAGCGCGTCTTGATGCAGATGTTGATGTCGATTACCTAAAAAATGGCGGTATTCTACAAACTGTTCTTAAAAATATGATGTAGTTTTTTACATCATATTTTATTTCTAATTTTTTTCGTTTTCTTTTTCTTCACTTTCAGTCGGTAGATCACATCCTTTGTCTTCACAATTGGAGGTTGATTTACCACATCCTTTGCAGCAATACATACCTAAGACAATAACCGTTGCGACAATAGCAATAATGGTATTTAGGTACATTCCACAAGAGAAAATGCATAAGATTAAAGCAATGATTTTAATTAAAATGGCAACCCCAAGCACGGATAATGCGAGGCACCCAAATTTTAATAAGCAATTACTCACACATTTATTATTTTTCCACGGACAATTCATATTTTCACCTATTGTTGATTTATATTTTTATTGATTCAATCGTATCACATAGTGGGTGTTTACGATAATGGTTTCATTTTAGGTGAAATTTGTAAGAAAGATTAACTTTTATTTTGTATAAATATCATTATACCTGCGAAATCAAGGCAACTCAGGATTAAATATTTAGGATAAACCTTAAAATTAAGGTATGGGTAGTCTTTTAAATAATCAGATATGTATATGCAATATTTCAGGATATTTGTTACATTAAAGTGAGTTATGAACTCAAGGAAGCGACATGGATATTCTAAATAATCGAGAGAGTGCGATTGCGTTATGGCTACTGGCAATTTCGGTTTACATTTTTTTATCCTCAAAAATGGCTGAGGTTAGAACCGCTTTTAAAGGAATTCTGTCAGCTTTCTTTGTAAGACAAATAATATTTGTCTTATATTTGATGGTTGCTTATATGGTGCTTATCATTTATTGGCTTTCTGAGCTAGATCTATGGAGTACTGAACAGATTAAAAATACTATTGTTTGGTGTGTTTCTGTTGGTTTTATGTCGTTATTTAAGCTTGAACAGATCAAAAAAGATAAAAGTTTTTTCAAGCACTCAGTTATAGATAACTTGAAATTACTAGCGATTCTTCAATTTATCATTAGCGTATATACATTTTCCTTTTGGGTAGAGCTTCTTCTAGTCCCATTTTTAGCACTAATTGGAGCTATGCTAGCTATTGCTGAAACCGACAAAAAACATCATCAAGTAAAGGTTTTTCTAGAATACTGCCTATCTTTATTCGGGGTAGTCTTAATCGTTTACACTTTGTACATGTTAATAACCGATTTTGGTGAGTTTGGGAAAGAAAAAACTGCGTACGACTTCTTTGTTCCCCCATTGCTGACTCTCTGTTACTTGCCATTCATTTTCCTTATATTAGTTTATTCAACATATGAGCAGGTCTCTGTTAGTCTTAAGTCTTCAATAAAGAGCCGGCTCCATAGATATGAGGCCAAACTCTATGCATTTTTATTGTTTAATGTTCGGCTCAGCCTGCTAGAGCGATGGTCATATCAAGTTGCTAGAGCAAACATAGAATCACACTCTGATCTGGTTGATACGTTTAAATACATATTTAAAGTGAGGTCTTCTGAGAAAAATCCAAAGGAAGTGCCAAAAGAGCAAGGTTGGAGCCCTTATAAAGCTAAAGACTTTCTCGTAAACGAAGGTTTGAGTACTGGATTCTATAACAGATTTTTCGAAGAGGAATGGTTTGCATCATCTCCAATGGAAGAATTTAGCGATGGTATTATCCCGGACAATATTGCTTATTATGTTGAAGGTTCTGAAGAAGTTGCAAAAGTACTAAAGCTTAAAGTTAACGTGAATGATGCTACCAGAACCCATCAGACATGTGAGAAGTTAGAAGCGATGGCAGAAGCTTTGAGTGTCTATAGCATAAACAGGCCTTTGTCTGAAGATATGAAAAATGCCATTTCATATTGTGAGCCTTATTCTGAGAAAAGTAATGGTAAAACAATCTCACTTGTTGTAGAACACTGGTCAAACCATAGATACAATGGACATGGTATCAAATTCTTCATATCTAACAGTTAATAAAATACTGTTATCCGACAAATTTTCAGCTAAGCTTGCTTTTTTTAGTGTGCGTGGAGTTAATTAAAAATAATTATCTTAATACTGCTTCAAAATCAATTTCCCATTCTCATGAATAAACGTCAGATGTTTAAGCGCATTCATCCCTAATAACACATCATCACTTTGATCATGCGGATTAATAAAACCATTTATATTTTCTAATTGAATATCACCAACTCTAAGCGAATTTATTTTAGTGTAAAAAACCTCAATGGTTCCGTTTGCGGTCATAACCTGGCTGGGCATACCTTTTTGTAAATGCAATTGATTGGCAATGTGTAATGGAATACTAACGACACTTGCGCCTGTATCAACTAAAAAGGTGACAGGGACATCATTAAGATAACCATTGACTAAATAACTACGCCCATCATTTGGATAAAGTGTGACTGTTTTTACACCATTTTGGGTCAGGGTTGTTGGGTTTTGATTCGGATTATTTCGATAATCTAAATAACTTTTACAAATAAAAAAGAGGACGACTAATACAATAATCCAAAAAAGATATAAAAACAGCTTTCGGGTTTTTTCCATTGCCTAAAGCCCTAATATCAACATAAATAGTGAAAGAGTAATGAGTGAGATAACGGTGCCGAGTATCGCTGAACTGGTGCTTTCCGTTGTCAGTGTATCGTATTTAAGGGCAAACATGGTGGTCATGGTCGCAGTTGGCATGGCACACAATAAAATCTGTCTCTTATACACATCTCCGAGCCCACGAGACAGGCAGAAATCTC
>CAJXRW010000051.1 GCA_913060525.1 uncultured Gammaproteobacteria bacterium | reverse complement strand
CGTGGGCTCGGAGATGTGTATAAGAGACAGCAATAATACCCAATGACTGATCTTTTTTTACAATAATATTTCTTGAGTGGAAATCGCGATGTACAAAAACTTTAGGCTGCTCGCAAGCAGATTTTGCCAACAGAGCAAACAGACGTTGCAACTCATTTATCTCTTTATCATCTGCAACATAGTTAATATATTTCAAATACCATTCTATAAACAGCATTTGTTCAGTCATGAATTTTGTATATTCATAATCTGGGACAAGGTTTGCATCAACCTCTTGAATTTCCTGCAAAACATTAAGCGCCTTCTGGTAATACATCTCCATATTTTCTTCTAATAAATAATGGGAAAATAAACCATCTCCAAAGTCCGAAATTAACAAAAAACCTTCTTCTTGATTGTATTCGAAACACCTTGGCACAGCTACCCCATAATGTTCGAGCAACCTTGAAACTCTAAAAAACACGTCAGGTTTTTCTTTATCTAACGGTGCATCCATAATTACATAGGATTTGTTTTTAGCCCATATTCTGTAATATTTTCTAAAACTGGCATCATTCACCATTGCCTTCAATTCAACTATCTCATTTTCATTGAAAAATTGGCGCAACCAGTTTACAAGTTGATCTTTACGTTTTTTCATACATGACCCTGGCAAATCAGCATATTGCTACTAAACTTTGTGATAACACTGAGTTTAGTAGCAATAGTTTAGGGATGCCATGACCGGCACAATATACAACGGAAAATACTACAGAAGAAAAATATTGCACCTGGCTATTTTAGGACTGTTACCTTATTCTGCAATCGCCAAAATACCTCAAAACAATCCACTTAAACAAAATTGGAGTTGCTCAGCACAGGGTGATAAATGGGAATGTTATGAAATTAATAGCAGAACTGAAAATCTTTTTGCAGCCGATGCTGATACCGCTAACAGAGATGAAATAATAGCCCAAGCGCTTGGCTGGATAGAAACAAATAATCCTGATAATTTTTGTGGCGGATACTATTATTCCCCAGATGAAAATGACACTTCTGATTCTCACCAAACAAAAATAACTGGTGGTAAAGCACAATATAAAGTTGGTGGTAACGTAACCATACAGGGTGGCGTTGAAATTCAGCAAGGCCAAAGGCTTATCACTGCCAACCAGGTCACGCTACTGCCAAACCTAACAACAAATAAGATTGAGTCCATAGAATCTAGCGGTGATGTTAACTTAAGACAGCCAGGACAATTAATTGTAAGTAGCAATGTAACAGCAAATATTAAAGATAATACCGCTCAACTGACCGATACGTATTACCTTTTAAAAGTAAATGCAAATCCCCAGGCAAGTTTACCCAAAGGGTATACTGACCCACACTTTACAGGTTATGCCAGAGGTCAAGCACGAGAAATTACACAGTATAATAAAGACCAATTTTCCTTAAAGGATGCTACCTATACAACTGGTTCACCATACGATCATGACTGGCAAATATCGGCATCTGAAATTGACATTGATAAGGCTAAAGGCTGGGCAACGGTATATAACTCAACTTTCGATATACAAGAAATTCCTGTCCTCTATATTCCATATATTACCTTTCCAGTCAACGATCAAAGAAAATCAGGACTGCTATTTCCTTCGGCAGGAACCATAAGCAATAGTATTTATTACACTCAACCCTATTATTTTAATTTAGCGCCTAACTATGATCTCTTATTTGCTCCCTCCTACTATACAAACCGAGGGCTAATGTTAGCAGGCAATTTTAGATACCTGACAGAGACCAATGAAGGTTCTATTGGAATAGAATATATTCCATACGATGAAAATTATGGTGGCGGCAGAGGGTATTTTGCTATCCAAGATAACGGTCAATACACAAAAAACTGGTCATCATCATTAAACTATAGTTACGCCACTGATCAATCCTTCATTAGTGATTTTTCAAACAATATCGTCTCAGCTAACCAAGCACTTTTAGAACAAACTGCGAATCTTAACTATACTGACGACAACCTGTTTTTTGATGCAAGCGTCTTAAACTTCCAGATTCTGGATAGTATTTTGTACCCAGTCAATACACCTTATTCTACGCTGCCTCAAATACAGTTTAACGCTGAATTCCCAACCACAATCCAGAATGTTAGCTTTGGAATAAAAGACCAGTATACCTATTTCTATAAGCCTCAAATAGATAATCAACAGCTAGTGAATGGTCAGCGATTGTATTTAACACCTTACATTGCTTTTCCATTCCAATCATCTTGGGGTTATATTAAACCCAGCGTTGCATTTAGTGAAACAATGTATGAGTTAACAAATACCGAACAAACGACTGCCCTTTTAGGCTCACCGCCCGTAGAAACAGGACAATTTGCCTACCCGAATAGTTTTGTAAATCGCTCATTGCCGATCTTAAACTTAAGCGCAGGGTTATATTTTGATAGGAACTTTGTTTCCGATTCAAAAACTTACAACCAAACCCTTGAACCAAAAATATTTTATAATTACATTCCATATAGCAATCAGGATGATATTCCATTATTTGACACCTCATTTACCAACTTTACGTATGCATCCTTATTTGCCGTTAACAGGTTTACTGGTTATGACCGAATCAATAATGCCAATCAGTTAAGTTATGCATTAGAAACCAATATCAACGATGCCGAGTCAGGTCGTAATATATTTTCTGCTGGTGTGGGGCAAATGTACTATTTTGAAGAGCAAAAAGTTACCTTATGTAATTCAAATGGAAGATCAGGGGCAATTAATAATGCGAATTGCATTCAAAACGAAAACCCTAATTACAACCAAACCTTTTCAAGCATTGCAGGCTATGCTAACTACCAGTTCATAAAAGACTGGTATGCAGTGGTAAATTTAACTTATGCACCTAATGATAATAATGTAGATGTACAAGATTACTCCATTATGTTTTCGCCCGACCCTAAACATATTTTAAATCTCGGCTACCAGAACATTGTCAATGATTACTCGCTAATTACTCCTCAAGATATCTTTGCAGGTCAAGGCGCCCCAACCATGTCATTAATAACAGGTTCTGGTATTTGGGGATTAACAGAAAATATCTCTTTAGTTGGTTTATATAGTTACTCGTTTAGTTCGAGCAGTATGATCAACATGTTTGCAGGACTACAATATGACGAATGTTCTTGGGCTGTGCGGGCGATTTATCAACGCTTTATTTCAAGCTTGAACACCAACAACCCGACTCAGCTTTCTGGGAGCTTCGGGAACTCATTTATATTCTCGTTTATATTAAAAGGTCTTGGTGGAACTTCACAAGGCTCTATCGACGGATTAATGGAACAAATCCCTGGATATCAACCATTTTATTCAGGAATTGACTAGCCTCTCTTGAGAGAAAATTATTTATACCTCTATAATAGATTCAAATGATTTGATTCTGGTTTTTACACCGCATGCAAAATATAACAGCAAAGTCAGTTGCAATACTCATGTTCATTGCAATTACCTTAGGCGCCACTGCCAGCACGGAAGGTCCGCCTCCCTTGCGTACAAGCGCTCCCGCTCAAGTTAATGAAAAGCCCATATTACTTGATCAGATCGTTGCCATTGTAAATAAAGAAGTGATTACATCCTCTGAACTTGATACTGCAGTAAAGGAAGCAGAAGCGCAATTATCCTCAACTGCAAATATTAATGATCAGCTTGAGTTAAAAAAACAAGTTTTACAAAATTTAATCAACAAGAAAATTGCCTTACAAATAGCCAAGAACAATAACATTGTTGTCAGTAGCCTTGAAGTAAGCAACACCATTGACAACATTTTGAACCAAAATAAAATTACACTTGAACAACTAAAAATGAAATTACGCTATTCTGGCATCTCGTACAGAGCCTATCGCAGTAACATTCGTGATCAAATAACAATTAGCAAACTACAGCAACAGGCCATTGCAAACACAATTTATCTTTCTCCTCAAGATATACAAAAATATATAGATAAACACTATAAACAAAATGAAATTGACTACAAGCTTCAACATATATTAATCCCACTACCAAACGATTACACACCACAACAAGAAACAGAAGAACTCGCAAAGGCTAAAAAAATAGTGGATGACATTAAAGCTGATGAAATCTCTTTTGCATTAGCTGCTGAAAAATATTCATACAGCGCAGATGCAAATGAAGGTGGAAATCTTGGTTACATGAACGCTGATGCGCTTCCAAAAATATTTGTTGACCCAGTTAAAGAAATGCAAGCTGGTGATATTTATGGACCGTTTGTTGCTGGTGGTGGTATACAAATAATCAAACTTGTTGATAAAAAAGAAGCGCCTATCGAGCAACATTATATTACCCAATATAACATTCAACAAATTAAAATTGATATCACCCCTATTGTCGATAGCGAACAAGCCAGAGAACAGTTAGATAGAATATTGATCTCTTTAAATAACGGTAAAGATTTTAGTCAGCTAGCTAAAAGTCACTCCCAAAATTATGACACTGCGAGCAATGGTGGCGATATTGGATGGAAGTCACTCAATGAAGTCTCATACCAAATGGGCGAAAAGGCTCAATTAATGAAAGTCGGGGAGGTATCAAAACCATTTAGAGATGGCAACGCTTGGGAAATTATTAAGTTACTGGGAAAACGACAAAAAAATGACACGGATGAATACCTGAAACAACAAGCATCTAATGTTCTATTTCAAGAAAAGGCTCAGCAAGCCATTAAGTCCTGGATGATCTCACTAAGAGACAGCGCCTTTGTTGAGATACTTATTCCAGAACTCCAGTCTTCTGAAACATAAAGCCCATGAGCCAGCCCCAACAACACAAAGCAAAAAAACATTTAGGGCAAAACTTCCTCGTTGATAAATATTTTATTAGCAAAATTGTAGACTCGGTAAATATTTCGGATCAATACAATATTGTAGAAATAGGACCAGGCTTAGGTGCGTTAACGCAATATCTTATGACTCGATGCGAAAAGCTTAACGTAATAGAATATGACAAAGACGTTATCCCCTTGTTAAGACAAAACTGCCAACATCTTGGCTCACTGAATGTTTACCTTCAGGATGTGCTTACATTTGATTTTAATACGCTATACACGCCAAACCAGAAAAAATTGATTATTGCAGGGAATTTACCTTACAATATTTCATCTCCTATTTTATTTTATTTGTCAAAGTACACCAATATTATTTCCCACGCTGTTTTCATGTTACAAAAAGAAGTTGTTGAAAGAATTTGCGCACAACCAGGTACAAAACAGTATGGAAGAATATCTGTCATGCTACAGTACCTGTTTAAAACCGAAGCCTTGTTTGATGTACCACCCGATGCTTTCAAACCAAAACCGAAGGTAACATCACAAATTATTCGGCTCACACCAAAAACTACGATAGAACATAAAGCAACTAATATTGAACAGTTATCAAGTGTTGTTAAAACCGCATTTAGCCAAAGACGAAAAACAATTAAAAATACACTTAAAAATATTGCAGACTTGTCTATACTGGAATCAGCAGGAATCTCACCAAGCGCGAGACCAGAAACAATTAGTGTTGACCAATACGTCACACTTTCAAATGCAATGATTGCTCAAGAAGAATGAGGTTTACATGTCAACATATGTTATAGGAGATATACAAGGCTGTTTTGATGAGCTAAAACAATTAGTTGATAAATTAAAGTATAATCCACAAGAAGATAAATTGATTTTCACAGGTGATTTAGTTAATAGAGGTCCAAAATCTTTAGAGACTTTACGCTATGTTAAATCGCTGGGGAGCAGCGCTCAAACCGTACTAGGTAATCATGATTTATTCCTACTCAGACTGGCATACAAGAATATTAATGTTCAAGGAAAAAATTCTGTAGAGTCAATTCTGAAGGCAAAAGATAAAATTGACCTAATCGAATGGCTACGCCACCAACCCATGTTAATTCAAGTAGATAATTATGTTATTGTTCACGCAGGCATCCCACCAGGTTGGACAATTCAAAAAACGCAAAAAAAAGCAGATGAATTGGAATATATTTTACGGTCAGAAATCTGCTTACACCTTTTCCTTGAAAATATGCTTGGTGATCAACCAAATAAATGGAGCAAATATCTTGAAGGTCCAGACAGATGGCGCTGCATTGCAAATTATTTAACCAGAATGCGCTTTTGTTTAATGAATGGCGCAATGGAGTTAACCCATAAAGGCGATCTTAACTCTGCAACGGAAAGACTTATCCCTTGGTTTAGCCACCCTAAAAGCCTTATAACTGAAGATATGACCGTACTTTTTGGTCATTGGGCAGCCCTCAATGGTATTTCACAAATCAAGAATATTATTGCTCTGGATACAGGTTGCGTATGGGGTAATAAGCTAACTGCATTCTGTTTGGAAACAGGTAAATATACGACAGTTAAATCACGATTATAGCGAGAAAATGGCAAACTTTTACACATTATGCTAAGATTATTAGCAATTATTAACAGGTCCGACAATTATGGCTGATATCCTTATTCTTAATGGCCCAAACCTGAATATGTTAGGGACACGAGAGCCAGAAAAATACGGTTATCAAACCCTAGATTCTTTGGTTGAAAAATTAGTGACACTAGCCAATGCTAATAATAAAACACTAATTCACTATCAATCAAATCAAGAAGGTCAAATTGTTGAACGTATCCAACAAGCTTTTAAGGAGAAGATTAAGTTCATCATCTTTAATCCAGCAGCATACACTCATACAAGTATTGCAATAAGGGATGCACTTCTAGCAACTGCCATCAAGTTTATAGAAGTTCATATCTCGAATATCAATGCTAGAGAAAAATTTCGGCATTATTCATATATTTCCGATATAGCAGTTGGAACAATAAGTGGTTTAGGTATTAAAGGTTACGAATTGGCATTGCAATATGCATTAGATTTTATAAATAACGAATAATTAAGCGAGGTAAAAAATGGATATTCGTAAAATAGAAAAGTTAATAAAAGTATTTGATGAGTCAAATATTAGTGAAATTGAAATCAAGGAAGGTGAAGAATCCATCCGCCTGGCTAAAAATAATCAACAAGCTGTTTTTATGGAACATCCCGCTCCTACTTATATTCAACATGCTCCAGCACAATCTGCGTCAGCACCAGCACCTCAACCACAAGCTGCAGCACCAGCTGCGCCTTCTGCCCCAGCTGAGGAAGAAGTTCAAGGTGAACAAGTCAGATCACCAATGGTTGGCACATACTACGCTTCGGCATCTCCAACTGCAGCAGCCTTTGTATCTGTTGGCCAACAAGTAAATCCAGGTGATACATTGTGTATTATTGAAGCAATGAAAATCATGAATCAAATTGAAGCTGAGGTATCTGGTACAATTAAGAAAATTCTTGTTCAAGATGGCACTCCAGTTGAATATGATCAACCTTTATTTATTATTGGATAATCAACTTAGGAGTAAGCAACTATGATTAAAAAGCTACTCATCGCAAACCGAGGTGAAATTGCACTAAGAATTTTAAGAGCTTGTAAACAACTTGATATAGAGGTTGTTGCAGTACACTCAACCGCAGATAGAGACTTAATGCACGTCAAGTTAGCAGATGAAACGGTTTGTATTGGACCACCACCCTCCCCTAAAAGCTATTTGAATATACCAACACTGATATCAGCCGCATCGCTTACTGGCTGCGATGCTATTCATCCTGGCTATGGGTTTTTGTCGGAAAATGCTGATTTTGCAGAACAAGTAGAACATGCAGGTTTTACTTTTGTTGGTCCAGATGCGGCAACCATTCGCCGCATGGGTGATAAAGTTGAAGCAATTAAAGCCATGAAAGAAACTGGCATTCCATGCGTACCTGGCTCTGACGGCCCGCTCTCTGATGATGCTGAATTAAATAAAAAACTAGCCAATAAAGTTGGCTACCCAATCATCATTAAAGCCTCTGGCGGTGGCGGCGGACGTGGCATGCGTGTTGTCCGCAAGGAAGCTGACCTAATTAGTTCAATTAGTCTAACTAAAAATGAAGCAAAAATGGCGTTTAACAATGACATGGTGTATATGGAAAAATTCCTTGAAAACCCTCGTCATATTGAAATTCAGGTTATTGGTGATGGTCAAGGTAACGCCATACATCTATACGAACGTGATTGTTCAATGCAAAGGCGTCATCAAAAAGTTCTAGAAGAAGCGCCAGCACCAGGTATTTCTAAAGAAGATATTGAAAAAATTGGTGAAACTTGCGCTAATGCTTGTAGAAAAATGAAGTATAGAGGCGCTGGTACATTTGAGTTTCTATATGAAAACGGTGGCTTCTACTTTATTGAGATGAACACACGTGTTCAGGTTGAACACCCTGTAACAGAAATGATTACAACTGTCGATATTGTCAAAGAACAAATTAGCATTGCGAATGGTAATAAACTTTCGTACACACAAGATGAAATTATACGTCGTGGACATGCTATTGAATGTCGTATTAATGCCGAAGATCCTAAAACCATGTTTCCATGCCCAGGTAAAATTGATGTTTATCATCCACCAGCAGGCCCAGGAGTTCGTGTAGACTCTCATTTATATTCGAAGTATACCGTTCCTCAGCATTATGACTCTATGATTGCTAAGGTCATTGTTTCTGGTCGTAGCCGAGAAAGTGCCATTATTCGTATGCAATGTGCATTAGATGAAATGATAATAGAAGGTATTAAGACGAACATACCACTACAACAAGAAATTTTGGCAGATAAAAACTTTCAAAAAGGTGGGACAAATATCCACTATCTAGAAAAAATGATGGCTGACAACAAAGCCAAAGACAAAAAATAATAATTCTACTTCAAGTTAGTGGATACAGGAGCGTCATCGTCACCCTCCATCATGCTTATATCCTACATCCTGAATTTCACATTTCACAGTCTCTGATTAGCTTAACACTTATTAAAACTGTGGAAATAAACCTTTATACATCTCCCAAGCCATTTATTATTTTTTAAATACTAAATGGTCATGCTCTTTTGTTACTTTTATGGTATTGCCTGGCAAAAATTTACCAGATAATAAATCAGCAGCAAGTGGATTTTCAATATATTGCTGGATAGCTCTTTTTAACGGTCTAGCACCAAAAATAGGATCATAGCCAACCTGAGTAATGACCTCCATTGCTTCAGCATCAATTTCTATTTTCAGATCTTTTTCAGCTAAACGCTTCTCTAATAATCCAATCTGAATCATCGCAATCTTCGCAATCATATCCGCTTCTAATGGTTTGAAGACAACGCATTCATCAATACGATTAATAAACTCAGGTCTAAAATGCTGACCAACCACACCCATTACCTTAGATTTAATTTCATCATAACCACCCGATTGTGAAGCTTCTTGAATCAAATGTGATCCCAAGTTGGATGTCATAATAATAACCGTATTTCTAAAATCAACGGTTCTCCCATGTCCATCTGTTAGCCGTCCATCATCTAAAACTTGCAGCAAAATATTAAATACATCAGGATGCGCTTTTTCCACCTCATCAAGTAAGATGACAGAATAAGGTTTTCTCCTAACATGCTCAGTTAAGTAACCACCTTGCTCATAGCCAACATATCCTGGAGGTGCACCAATCAGGCGAGAGACAGAATGTTTTTCCATAAACTCAGACATATCTACCCGAATCATGGCATCATCGCTGTCAAACATAAAATAAGCTAATGCTTTCGTTAGTTCAGTTTTACCAACACCAGTTGGTCCTAAAAACAAGAATGAACCAATTGGCCTGTTTGGATCAGCCAAGCCTGAACGTGAACGCCTAATGGCATTAGAAACAGCCTCAACCGCCTCATTTTGCCCTACAACGCGTTTCTCAAGAAAGCTTTCCATCTGTAAAAGTTTTTCTCTTTCACCTTCCATCATTTTGGAAACAGGAATACCTGTTGATTTAGACACCACTTCAGCAATTTGAGCTTCTGTTACTGAATTATGTAGTAATACCGTATCTTTCTTTTCGCTATTCAAGGCATCTTGCAATTGTGTTTCCAGTTTTGGAATGGTTCCATACTGTAATTCAGCCATTCTGGACAAATCCCCAGCACGTCTAGCGGTATCAATTTCAATTCTTGCTGTCTCTTATACACATCTGACGCTGCCGACGATCTACTCTGTGTAGAT
>CAJXRW010000050.1 GCA_913060525.1 uncultured Gammaproteobacteria bacterium | reverse complement strand
TCTACACAGAGTAGATCGTCGGCAGCGTCAGATGTGTATAAGAGACAGCTTGAGTTGGGTCAAAAGCGGAGTGATGGTTACAATGGTCAACATTCTGTATGTAAATACGACCAGTTTGAGCGCGTTCTTGCATGAGTAATCCAAATAACTCCGATGCTTTGATTTTCTTTTTACGTATTTTCGGATTTGCTTCAGCTTTACAATATAAGCTTTCAAATTCTGGTTGATTTGAAAAGAAAGCATCATATAAACCTGGTACATCAGATGGGCTAAATAAGGTGATTTCTTGTTGTTGAATGAGTCGTTGATAAAATATTTTACTTAGTTGAACACCATAATCTAAATGCCGAACACGGTTATCATCAACGCCTCTATTATTTTTAAGCACTAATAACGATTCAACTTCCAAATGCCATATTGGATAAAATAGCGTTGCAGATCCTCCACGCACACCACCTTGTGAACAAGATTTTACAGCGGTTTGAAAATGTTTATAAAATGGAATGCAGCCAGTGTGGAGTGCTTCACCACCACGAATTTCACTACCTAATGCTCTAATCTTGCCTGCATTAATGCCAATGCCAGCGCGTTGAGATACATATTTTACAATCGCTGATGATGCTGAGTTGATTGAATCTAAACTGTCATCGACATCAATTAATACACAGGAGCTAAACTGTCGTGTTGGCGTTCTTACCCCAGCCATAATCGGGGTAGGCAATGAAATTTTAAATTGGCTAATAGCATCATAAAATTTTAGGACATAGCCCATACGCGTATGTTTTTCATAAGATGAAAACAAGCAAGCACTGACTAACATGTATAAAATTTGAGGAGATTCATAGACTTTACCAGAGACGCGATTTTGAATTAAATACTTAGTTTGAAGTTGATTAACCGCCGCATAAGTAAAAGTCATATCACGCCAATGGTCGATATGTTTGTCCATTTGTTCAAACTCTGTTTCAGAGTAATCTTCTAAAAGATGTTTATCATATTTGTCTTTGCTCACCATTTTTTTGACGTGATCATATAGTGGTGGAGGGGTAAATTGTTTATAGGCAATTTTTCGTAAATGAAAGATCGCTAATCTAGCAGCCATATATTGGTAATCAGGCGTTTCTTCTGAAATCAAATCAGCCGCAGTTTTGGTAATCGTATTATGAATGTCCGACGTTTTCATGCTATCATAAAGCTGAATATGCGATTTTAACTCAACTTGAGAAACTGAAACACTGTTCAAACCTTCTGCAGCCCAAGTTAGGACTCGATGAATTTTATCCAGATCAACTTTTTCTTTGCGACCATCACGTTTTGTAATATATACGCTCATGCTTTATTCCTTATTTTTAAAGTTAAAAAGGTATAAGGAACTGTCATTAAATAAACTAAACGATTGACTTGCCTATTTTCCCATATTCGGCGTTGTTCAAATACACCATAGGCTTGCTATGCTTTTATTTGAACGCCTTGACTATGAAAAAATATTCTACGTTACTTTGTTTAGTTAATTCAATTCCAGCTCCTAAAACAGGCTTATCAGGAAAGTCTATTTTTGTGACATGACCAATTGTAATAGGTAAATGAGATATAAAAATTCTGTAGAGACATCAATATATGCATCTGCCTTGTTCCCCGAAAGCTGTTTATATTTTTTATGGCAGGTATTCGGACTTATGGACATGCCTTTCAAAAAGCGCCTACTTAACACTGCTTCCCAGTTTTCACCAGTGCGTTATTGTGTTGTTCGTTTCCAATTACCGCTGCGGGCCAGCTCTGGAATTTCACCAGATTCCCTCTTGCGAAATAGATGAAAGAGATAACTACTCAGCCTCTATTAACCATAATTCAAATTTCATTGTGGCGGATATGTTTATGAATTTCTAGCTGAATACATCAATATTTTTTATGTCTTTGATTTCAAAATAGATAAAGCAATAACGCCCATCAGTGATGTAATAATCATAGTAAAACCTAAAGGCATTGACGTCGTAATGGGAAACAGTGTTGCAATTGTGCCAATAACCGCACTACCGCCAAGCTCAAGCGCACCAAACATGGCAGAAGCGGAACCTGAGATATGACCAAACGGCTCAAGTGCACCGCTTGCGCCAGAACCAGCAGTTAAAGCACAACCAAATGTTGCCAACATGCAAGGTAGGAAAAAGCCTAACAAGCTAAGTCCACCAATAAAATAAATGAGCAAAAGTAATACGCCAGAAAACAGCACTAAATAAGTTCCAAATAAAGAGGTTTTTAGCACTCCCAATTTATGAACAATAAATCCAGATGTTAATGAACCAGCTAAAAAAGCTAAACCAGCTAACCCAAAATAAACGCCAATTTGTGAACGAGGCTCCCCAAGCGCTTTTATGATGTAGGGTGTCATCGAAAATAAAGTAAAAAAAGCAGATACACCCGCGATTGAGGGTAACGTATAAGCCCAAAAAGTTAATGATTTGCAAATGCTAAAGTATCTTGCAAAAATACTAAAATTTAGCGGTTTTCGATTTGCCTTTGGTAAGCTGTCTTTAATAAAAAATACGACAAGAATGCTGGTGAATAAGCCCAGTCCAGCTAAAAAATAAAATATACCATACCAAGGGAAAAATGCAGCGATGGCAACACCAATAATTGGACCTAAAATAGGCGAGATTGACAGCATCGCATTTAAAAAACTATATATCATCGCACTGGTTTTACCCGAAAAGGCATCCCGAACAATTGCAAAAGCTGCCACAGATAATCCGCATGCGCCAAATCCTTGGATTATACGATAGATAATTAATGGTTCAATTGAAGTACTATAGGCACATAGCAAGGAGCTAAAAAAGAATACCAGCGCTGAAATTAGCAATACTTTGTATCGACCCACCTGATCAGAAAGAGGGCCTAAAATAAGTTGTCCAAAACCTGTTACCAGAAAGAATAATGATAATGTCAACTGAACCATTTCCTGGCTGGTATGTAATACGCTTTTCATTTCTGGAATAACAGGCATATAGACATCTAAAGCAAGTGCGAAGCTAAAAACAATGGGAGCTAATAGAAAGACAGTTGTAATAGGTTTATAGGGCCACATAATTGCTACCTTGTTAAGTTTTATAGAACATTTTCTATGGGAATATACTTGGTTGGAATGGCTATTGCAAAATAATAAATTAGATATTCTATTTTTAATAAGCGTGTTTTATACTCGATGAGTTTAGTGGGAGGAAAAATGGCTGAATTTAGTAATTGGGTAGGATATGTCGGCGTTGCATTAACGTTATATGCGTATTATTTGTCGCTTTCAAATAAAGTGGATCATAAAAAATACACTTATAGTTTGCTGAATGGGCTTGGCTCGTTGTGTATTATATTTTCTTTATTTTTTCACTTGAATTTACCCGCAGCAATTATTGAAGGTGCTTGGATAATGATAAGCTTTTATGGAATTGGTCGAGTTTACTATTACAGAAAATACCATAGGTAGGATTGTACATACGACCTAGGAACCTGCCTGTAATCAAATCTGTAAATTTCAGATCACCGCACTGCGTTCACAATTGACAGTAAATCCAGGAAATAGCATTATTCTGGGTCCCTGAGCTGGATCCCTGAGATAGGGGTGTCTTTCACTTAAGCAGTCCATTGTTGGAGTTGTTTTTTTATCTAGCTACATTGTGATTTTTATATTCAGAATATTGAATCTGTGATATTAAATGTACTAAATATTATCAATCACCTTGGATGAATAAAAACATGAAAATAAAGAAACTAATATCTGCAATTATTGCTTCAAGTGCTTTCCTCTCAATTGCTGCAATTGCTGGAACAAACTCAACCGCTTCAAATTCAAATAAAGCTACAAATGCCCAACAACAAAATGATATTGTTGCTGTGGAAGAAACTGAAGTTGTAGAAGTTGGTGAAGTTGAAGAGTATACAAATAACGGTCAGGTAGAAGCTGTTGAAGAAGAGATCGTAGAAGAGGAAGTAGAAGAATATATGGCTAATGGACAAGTAGAGGTCGTTGAAGAAGGTGAAATGGTAGAAGGTGAAGTTGTTGAAGCTGATGTAGTCGGTGGCAATATGGCTCCTTCGAAAAATGCTCCTTCAAGCCAAAAATAATCTTGTCTATAAGCATTTTTTGAGCCTTGGTTGGGTTAATTTGTGATATCGCATCGCCTATTTGATTGTAAGCGTGATAGGTTACGGATTCCCATTACCTATAGAATTAAAATTACAGAAACAGAGATGATCTGACAGTTACCTCAGCAATGATATCGGACTGATGTTGGCTGGCTGTTGTAACCCTTTACCTTAAGGCAACTAAAGTATTGGCTAACATCTTTATTTATCTATATATTTTTATTAGTTATATCTAATATTAATTCACAATGATTATTGATACGCATAAGAAAAAACCTGGCTTAATTTCCGTTATATTTTTTAGCATAGGAACCATGATTGGCAGTGGATGGCTATTTGCTGCTTATTATTCTTCAAAAGTGGCAGGTGGCGCAGCTGTCCTTTCCTGGATTATAGGCGCTATTCTAGTTTTATTTATGGCTTTTATTCTTGCGGAAGTTGCAATTAAATACCCAGTAAACAGTCTGTTTACACGGATGGCTAGTTTGTCACATAATGAACACTTTGGTTTTGTAATTGCCATTTCTAATTGGTTGCTTGGATTAATTATTGTTCCATCTGAAGCGACTGCTTCTACTCAATACATTGCAACCATCTATAAACCGTGGGCAAACTATTTAGTACAAAATGGTGAAATAACAAATCTTGGGATGTTGGTCGTATTGGTATTTTTAGCTTTGTATTTCGTGCTAAATTACTGGGGAATTCAATTATTGGCTAGAATTAATAATGTCATTACACTTATAAAGTTAGTGGTTCCTGCTTTTACTTGCATTGTCATAGCTATAGCCGCTTTTGACATTAATAACTTTGTTGCTTATAAGCATACATTTATGCCATACGGAATTACCAGTGTATTTAGTGCTATTGTCAGTTGTGGAATTTTCTACTCATTTTTTGGATTTCAAATAGCGGCAACATTTAGTGCTGAAATGCATAATCCTCGAAGAAATATCCCTATCGCTTTAATCAGTAGCATCGTCATCGTTTTAATTATCTATATTAGTTTGCAAGTTGTATTTATTGGCGCATTACCATCTGAAATGATAGAACAAGGCTGGTCGCATTTGAATTTTGATTCACCTTTAGCACAGTTAGCGGGCTTGTTGGGTATCAATTTTTTAGTTGTAATTTTATACGCTGATGCCTTTGTGAGTCCGTCTGGAACAGGAATTGTTTATTTGGGTGCAACGAGTCGTATGTTGAATGAAATGGTTAAAGGCGATCAGTTACCCAAATATTTTGGTAATCGTAATCAAACAGTTCAATTTTCTAGACGAGCGCTGCTTATAACGGTAATTTGTTCTATTGTACTGGTTTTCTTTTTTAGGAACTGGCAGCTAATATCATCTTTGGCGAGTACATTTATTGTTATTTCTTGTGTTGCATTACCGATTTCTTATGTGAAATTCTTGAAAGACTCAGATGGGCTACCTGTAAAATTAATTCCTGGTTTAAAGTATATCGCCTTTTTTATTTATGTTTGTTTATCATATTTTTTATTAATATCAGGTTCAGAGAATATAATGGTTGCCTTTATTTTACATGTCATATTTTTCATTTGTTATGCAACCAGTATAGATTTATCTCAAAAACTGAAATCGGTTAAGCAGGCAGCATTATCTGCTTGGACAATTTTTGCTTATTTATGTTTTATTATGATATACGCTTTAATTGGAGATCAGGTTTCAAATAATTGGGTATTCTATGTAGTATTTTTTATTGTTACGATTGTGTTTTACCCTCTGTTAATTAATCAAAAAAAATATTCATTGAATAAGTAAGTTGTGTTCCAGACACAGGTTGACCTGATTTGACTGTAAAGTTTAGGCAATCGACCTAAATATTGAAGTAGTTTATTGATCTGAATCAAGTTAATTTTGTCTTTTAGGCTATACACTTATTGTATTCATTATCCATTGATTTTGAGGTATATATGGGTACAAAAAATAAATTAGGGGTTTTTGCCTGTTCTGCAATTGTCGCTGGAAATATGATGGGATCAGGTATTGCATTGCTACCAGCCAACTTGGCATCAATTGGTTCTTTAACGTTTATTAGTTGGATTATTGCTGCTATCGGTGCGATTGGTTTAGCCTTTGTTTTTGCAAAACTCTCCGCGACAAATCCGCAAGAAGGTGGGCCTGTAGCTTATGCTGGTGAAGTGGCGCCTATTTTAGGTTTCCAAACAGGAGTGCTGTATTTTAATGCGAACTGGATTGGTAATTTAGCAATTGCAATTACAGGCGTTGCCTATCTTTCAACCTTTTTTCCGATTCTAAATCATCCAGTTGCAGCGGGGATTGCAACTATCGTCGTCATCTGGATATTCACCGCTATTAACCTTTTAGGTGCTAGCTGGGTAGGGCGTTTAGTGACAATTGGCGTTATCTTGTTATTAATACCTGTGATATTGACGAGTGTGGTTGGCTGGTATTTCTTTAAGCCTGATATCTTTGTTGATAATTGGAATGTGGCTGGAAATTCAGATATGCATGGTATCTTTAGTGGCGTTTTGCTCTGTGTTTGGAGCTTCATTGGGGTAGAAAGCGCGGCAGTTAATGCCAATTTAGTTAAAGATCCTAAAAGAACGATTCCTATGGCAACGATGATCGGTGTTGGTATTGCAGCATTAGTTTATTTTTTATCTTGTACTGCAATATCAGGAATGTTGCCTCATCAGGATATCGCTCATTCTGGTGCGCCATTCTCTTTGATTAGTAGCTATATGTTTGGTAGCTGGTCAGGAAAAATTGTATCACTAGTGGTTGCATTTGCATGTTTAGCTTCTTTAAGCTCTTGGATGATGCTTACGGCTCAAGCAGGTGCCAGAGCAGCACATGATGGAACATTGCCAAAAATATTTGGGGAACTAAATTCAAAGGATATACCTGTCAAAGGACTACTTATCACTTCAACTGGTATGAGCATTTTAATGCTTGTTGTGATGATAGGTTCTGGTTCGGCGGCTTCGTTATTTGGTGAAGTGATTTCGATTGCGGTGATGATGACGATATTACATATTTTTATTCTGCACTAAATTTGATTGATGTCGTTGAACATCCTGTGAAACATTTGATCTTAACAATTACAGCAGTGATTGCGATATTATTCTGTTTTATAGCCTATGTTGGTGCGGAAAACTATGCATTGGTTGGCGTTACCATTGTGTCTTTGGCGGCAATGATATTTTATGTCCGTAAAGACCGAGAAGATTTTGAAAGAAAGATATATCGAGAAATTCATCATTGGAAAATTGATACAGAGGAAGATAAATCATGAAGAATGTTTTATTCATATACAGTACAGAATTAGATAAGCATAAAATTTCATTTTTAGAAGCACTTGAGACAGGGTTAATTGAAAAAGGTTATGACTCACTTTCAGCAACGGACTTAAATGTTGCGGCGGATATTATTAAATCAAATCCAAGAGTTTGTGCGATTATTTTAGATTGGAACCATTTTGATTTATCTGCTTTTGGCAAGATTGCACATTTTAATCCCAACTTGCCTATTTTTGCGGTTGGTGGAATTCATCAAGATATAGAATTAAACCTTAAAGACTTTAATCTGAATTTAGACTTTCTACAATATGATGCGACTTTAGCCAGGGATGATATTCAACAAATTCATAATCGGATTAATCAATATTATCAAAAAATCATGCCGCCATTCACACGTCAATTGATGCATTATGTGAGTGAGAATAACTATTCATTTTGTACGCCAGGACATCAACAAGGGCACGGTTTTCAAAAGTCACCCGTTGGTGCAGCATTTTATGATTTTTATGGGCCGAATGTGTTTAAGTCAGATATCTCAATTTCAATGTCTGAGATGGGGAGTTTATTGGACCACTCTGGACCACATAAGGATGCAGAAAAATTTATTGCGGATGTCTTTAATGCGGATCGTTCATTAATCGTAACAAATGGAACATCGACCTCAAATAAAGTAGTGGGTATGTATTCAGCAGGTGATGGAGATACAATTTTGGTTGATCGAAATTGCCATAAATCGTTAACGCACTTAATGATGATGGTGAATGTAAATCCAATCTATTTAAAGCCGACACGAAATGCTTACGGTATTATTGGTGGAATACCCTATTCTGAATTTACCAAAGAATCGATCCAGAAAAAATTAGATAATCACCCGGTTGCAGAAAGCTGGCCTGTGTATGCTGTAGTAACCAATTCAACCTATGATGGTATTTTTTATAATGTAAACAAAATTCATGAAACCTTGGATGTTCCAAATTTACATTTTGATAGTGCTTGGGTGCCTTATACCAATTTCCATCCTATTTATAAGAATAAATACGGGATGAGTATTACCCCAAAACCAAATCACACAATTTTTGAAACACAGTCAACGCATAAACTATTGGCTGCATTTAGCCAAGCTTCAATGATTCATATTCGTGGTGATCACGATGAAGAAAAACTAAGTGAAGTATTTATGATGCATACTTCGACTTCTCCATTTTACCCTATTGTTGCGAGTTGCGAAGTCTCCGCGTCGATGATGAAAGGTAAGGTGGGAGAAAGTTTAATTAATGACTGTATCCATTATGCAATGGATTTTCGTAAAGAAGTGATCAAACTTAAGAATGAAGCCCATGATTGGTATTATGATATCTGGCAACCTGAAACAATTGATAAAACCAAAGCTTGGCCGATTGATACAAAATCAGATTGGCATGGGTTTAAAAATACAACAGATGATTATTTATACCTAGACCCGATAAAAGTGACGGTGGTCTTACCGGGAATCCAAAATGGTGAGCTTCAAAAAGATGGTATTCCAGCAAGTATCGTCGCAACATTTTTAGAAGATCATGGCATTATCGTTGAAAAAACTGGTCCGTATACAATGTTATTTTTATTCAGTATTGGTATTACGCGAGCCAAATCAATGCGCTTATTAGCGGTTCTAAACAAATTTAAACAAATGTATGATCAAAATCTTTTGGTTAAAGAAGTATTGCCTTCGTTATATAAGTCGCATCCAGATTTTTATGCGCATAAAACCATTCAAGAAATCGCGAAACAACAACATCAGCTCATTGTTAAACATAATTTACCTGATGTAATGTACCATGCTTTTGATAATTTGCCCGAGTTTGTAATGAATCCGCATCAGGCATACCAGCATCTTATAAAAAATAAAACAAAAAAAGTGTGTTTAGATGTATTGGAAGGGCATACTTCAGCAGTCATGGTTTTACCATATCCACCAGGAATTCCATTAATTATGCCAGGTGAAAAAGTAACGGCTAAATCTAGAGCAATACTGGAATTCTTATTAATGCTAGAAGATATTGGTAGTCAGAATCCTGGGTTTGAAAATGATATCCATGGGCTTGAGAAAGGGGAAGATGGTAAATTGTATATTAAGGTTATTGACGAATCAGCTAAATAAAATAATGTGCTATAGTTCTCTATAAATGATTAACACGTTTAAATATGGCTAAGCTTTATTTTTATTATTCGACAATGAATGCAGGTAAAAGCACATCTTTATTGCAGTCAGCTTATAATTACCAAGAACGAGGGATGAATGCGTTACTATTTGCGCCAAAGTTAGATGATCGATATGCAATAGGGAAAATTACCTCTAGAATCGGTTTATCTTCTGATGCGCTGTTATATGATGATGATACTAACTTTGAGTTAATGGTAAATGAAAAATTATCCAAAGAATTAATTCATTGTATATTTGTGGATGAGGCTCAATTTTTATTGAAAAAGCAGGTTTATCAGCTTTCAAATATCGTTGACGAATTAGGTATTCCTGTATTGGCTTATGGCTTGAGGAATGATTTTCAGGCAGAGCCATTTGAAGGCAGTGAATATTTGCTTACCTGGGCAGATGAGCTGGTAGAAATTAAAACCATTTGTCATTGTGGGCGTAAAGCAAATCATGTCTATCGGTTACAAAATGGTGAGGTCGTAACTTCTGGAAGTCAAATTCAAATTGGTGGTAACGATTCCTATGTTTCTGTTTGCCGCAAACATTATAAGGACTGTCTCTTATACACATCTCCGAGCCCACGAGACAGGCAGAAATCTC
>CAJXRW010000049.1 GCA_913060525.1 uncultured Gammaproteobacteria bacterium | reverse complement strand
AGAGTAGATCGTCGGCAGCGTCAGATGTGTATAAGAGACAGACGTATCTCTGAAAAATTAAAAAAACTGGACGTTGATAATTTAGATGACTTGGCGGAAGCGGGTAAAACGATCCGTAGTTGGATAATGGAAGTGCCATTGTCAAAAGGCTTTGAAGATGTTATTCGTCAATCTTACCAGGATATGCAAGGTGATGCAAAAGAAGCGCCTCGTGTCGCTGTTCGTTCCTCTGCAACAGCTGAGGATTTGCCCGATGCTTCATTTGCAGGTCAACAAGAAACGTTTCTAAATATTTCTGGTATCGATCATGTTTTTATGGCAATTCGTAAAGTGTTTGCTTCTCTTTATACTGATCGAGCCATTTCATATCGTGTTCATCAAGGTTTTGATCATGATGTTGTTGCACTGTCTGTTGGTGTGCAAAGAATGTGCCGTAGTGATATTGGCGCCAGCGGGGTGATGTTCAGTGTTGATACAGAATCGGGTTTTTCTGATGTGGTATTTATTACTTCTGCTTACGGCTTAGGTGAAATGGTGGTACAAGGTGCGGTAAACCCAGATGAATTTTATGTGCATAAACCAACATTAGAAAAAGGATTTGCGCCAATTTTACGTAGTACAGTGGGTTCAAAAACGCGCAAAATGATCTTTTCTGATAGTCAAGAAGTGGGTAAGACCGTCAAAATTATTGATGTTGATAAAAAAGACCAACAACAGTTTTCTTTATCCAAAGATGAAATTCTACAATTGGCACGTTATGCTGTGATTATCGAAAAACATTATGGTCGTCCGATGGATATTGAGTGGGGACGTGATGGCACAGATAACCAGCTTTATATTTTACAAGCTAGACCAGAAACCGTTGTCAGCCGTCAAGACTCTTCACGAGTAATTGAGCGCTATCAAATTGAAACTTCAGAAAAACCAATCGCAGAAGGTCGTAGTATTGGTAAGCGTATTGGTGCAGGTCGGGCGCGTGTTGTTTCATCTGTCGATGAAATTAAAAGTGTACAAAAAGGCGATGTCATCGTTACCGATATGACAGACCCTGACTGGGAACCTGTGATGAAAATTGCTTCTGCTATTGTTACTAACAGGGGTGGTCGTACTTGTCATGCTGCCATTATCGCACGTGAAATGGGCATTCCAGCCGTGGTTGGGTGTGGTGATGCAACAGAAAAAGTTAAAGATGGTCAGGGTGTTACAGTTTCTTGCGCTGAAGGTGACACGGGTTATATTTATCCAACCATTATTCCATTTGATATTAACCGTGTTGATATTGATAAAATGCCAGATATCCCATTCAAAATTATGATGAATGTGGCAAATCCTGAGCGTGCGTTTGATTTTCAGCATTTACCAAACAGTGGAGTTGGATTGGCAAGGTTAGAGTTCATTATAAATAACACCATTGGTTTCCACCCGAAAGCTTTATTGCAAAAAGAAAAAATGCCTAAAGATATTCAGGCGAAAATTGAAGAAGCTATTGCACCCTATAGTTCGGCAAGAGAATATTATATCTCGAAGCTTACCGATGGTATTGCAACCATTACAGGGGCATTTTATCCAAAACCCGTGATTGTGCGATTATCTGATTTTAAATCGAATGAATACGCCAACTTAATTGGTGGTCCTCTTTTTGAGCCTGATGAAGAAAATCCAATGATTGGGTTTAGAGGTGCGTCTCGTTATGTTTCTGAATCATTCCGTGAATGTTTTATTATGGAATGTGAGGCAGTTAAACGTGCGCGTAATGAAATGGGATTAACAAACTTACAAATTATGATTCCATTTGTACGTACGACGGATGAAGCAGCACAAGTGATTAAGTTGCTTAGAGAAAATGGTTTAGAAAGCGGCAAAGATGGCTTACAAATTATTATGATGTGTGAACTACCGTCTAATGCCGTTTTAGCTGATGAATTCTTAGAGTATTTTGATGGCTTTTCAATTGGCTCAAATGATATGACCCAATTAACCTTAGGTCTTGATCGTGACTCTGCTTTGGTTGCGGATAGTTTTGATGAGCGTAATGGTGCAGTAAAAGCCATGTTAGCCATGTCAATTCGTGCTTGTAATCGTCATAACAAATATGTCGGCATTTGTGGGCAAGGGCCTTCTGATCATCCTGATTTTGCTGAATGGTTAATCGAACAAGGTATTCAAAGTGTGTCGTTAAACCCTGATACGGTGATTGAAACCTGGTTATATTTAGCGAATAAGAAATAGATTTTTTCTTCAATATTCATGGGGTGCGATTAAAATCGATGGCATTATTCCCCTTCAAGTGTTGAAGGGGAATCCTAAGCGCCTTTCTATAGCTATGCTTTGTAGGTAATCAAATAATTTTTAGGGTGTCAAGCCAACTCATCTGTGGCAACATGGTAGTCAGGGTCTTCCAGAATATTAATCTCGACCATATTACCTGCTTTGCCGAGCAGTTTTTTACATTCTGGTGATAAATGGCGTAAATGGATTATTTTATTAAATTTACTATAACGTTCCGTGATAAATTTAATGGCATCAATGGCAGAATGGTCGGTTACGCGTGAATACTTGAAATCAATAATAATTTCATCAGGATCATTTTCAAAATCAAATAAAGCTTTGAATGGTGTGATCGAACCAAAAAATAATGGACCATGAATAATGTATATCTTGTCGCCTGCCTCGTTGATTTTTGTTTCTGCATAAATATGTTTTGCTGTTTTCCAAGCAAAAACGAGTGCTGAAATGACAATACCAATAATAACGGCGATCGCTAAGTCGGTAAAAACCGTAACAGCGGTGACAATGACAATTACAAAGGCATCCTGTTTAGGGATTTTGCGAATAAACGAAAAGGTTAGCCATTCAAATGTTTCAATGACGACCATAAACATGACACCAACCAAGGCGGCAAGCGGAATAATTTTAATGACTGGCCATAACACAATAATGAATAATAACAAGAAAATACCAGCAACAATGCCCGATAACCTGCCTCTACCACCAGAATTAATATTAATCATGCTTTGCCCTAACATCGCACAACCACCCATACCTTTAAAAAATCCCGATACAATATTTGCGATTCCCTGAGCAATACATTCTTTGTTACCTCGACCACGCGTATGGGTCATCTCATCTATTAATGATAAGGTCATTAATGATTCTGATAAGCCGATAATGGTTAATACCACGGCATAAGGAAAAATAACCTTAAATGTTTCAAGGTCAAATGGTATGTCTATTAAAGCGAAAGTTGGTAAAGCCATACCCATTTGTTGACCGCCCATCATATCATCGACAATACGGGTATCAATATGCCCGAAATAGACAATGAGCGTTACCGTAACAATGGCAACTAATGCCGAAGGGAGTATTTTCGTAAACCTGGGAAGAAAGTGCGTGATGATCATGGCTAAAATAACAAATGCCAGCATCACGAGTAAAGGCGTTGATTCCAACCAATGCGTCTGTCCATCGGTTGTGACTTTAAATTGCTCAAGTTGTGCAAGAAAGATGACGATAGCCAGACCATTAACAAAACCAACCATGACCGACTTCGGTAAAATTCTAATTAACTTTCCTAATCCAAAGAGCCCCACCAGGATTTGCAGGATGCCTGTTAATACAATTGTGGCAAATAAATAATTTAAACCATAATCATTGACCAAAGCGACAATCACCACTGCCATTGAACCCGTTGCCCCTGAAATCATACCAGGGCGACCACCTATTACCGCCGTAATCAAACATAAGAAAAAAGCAGAATATAAACCAATCAAAGGGTTGACGTGTGCGACTAATGAAAAGGCGATGGCTTCAGGTATCAGCGCTAAAGCAACCGTTAATCCTGAGAAAAAATCAATACGATAACTGCCATTTTCTGGCAGCAAAAATCTTAGAATATTAGACATGTAATATTACCCCAACAATAAATAATTTTAGTAAATAGTAAAAAAAGAAAACTGGACAGTTGGCTATGGTGGCGTAATATTTTTCAAGATAAAAAATAGTTAAATTTCAATATGAAAGGAAGTATAGACATCTGGGTGTCGATGTCAAACCAGGTTAGTTTTTATTAGGCAGTGTTAGAATGGTTATTACAATCAATGGTTATGCTCATCCTGATTAACCAAATAGCCTGCACCTAAATTCTGGTATAAATTAATCACTGCCATTAGGGCTTCTAGTTTATTTTGATTAATGCTGATTTCTGTACCCACTAACTGCATTTGACAATCTACAATTTCAAGCTGATCAGTAATGCCGTTCTCATAACGACTACTTGCCAATAGACAATGATTATTAAATTGGTCATAGGCACGCTCTAAATAACCTAGCCTGGAGGCATATCGATTGTAGGCGGATATATCATTTTCAACATCAAGTAAGGCTTTTCTTACGGTTTGAATATATTGGTAACTTTGACTCTTATAAGAAGCATGGCTGGTATTGATTTTACCAAAGGTGGTTAAGTCTAGCGGTAACGAAACAAATTCCTCGTTTGGATATAAAAGATTTGGGGTGTTATTGATGCTGCTACCATACGCATTATGTAAAAATAGCCCTAAGTTTATATTTGGGAACAAATCGGAAGAGGCGACCCCTATAGACTCATTGGCTGATTTCAGTTGCGCTTCTGCTGCTTGAATGTCTGGTCTGTTTTTCAATGTTTGTAGCGGCAGCGTGGTTGGAATATATTGGTTCAATTCTATTTGATCAAACCCATTGCTTGTTATAATTTCATACGCATTCTGATTGGTTAATAAGTGTAGGGCATTGCTTGCTAGCACAATATTATGTTTGACCGTTTCAATTTGTGCTTTTATTTTATGAATTTCACTATTACTGATATCCATATCATCTGCTGAGTTGATGCCATTGGTATATCTTGATGTATTTAAAGCCAGATAGTCCTGGCTTAGCATTAACAAATCCTGATATAAATTTAATTCGTAGTGATTAGACAAAAGCGTGAAATAGGCGGTGATTGTTTGAGAAATAATGGCGAGTTTAACTGTTTGGTATGCATATTCCCTGGCTTGTATATCATATTCTAATTTATCTTGTAGCTTAATTTGCTTAAATATATTTAATACGTAGCTTGGAAACATGCCAAAGAAATAGCCTGGTGCGCCAATGGCAGGCATCGTGCTATGTCCAATCAGCAAAGGTAGGTTTGGTACCCAGGCAAATTCAACGGTTTGTAGTTGATTTTCAGTGACTTCAATATTTGCTAAAGCGACTTGTATGTTGTTATTATTTTTTAGAGCAAGCGCTATCCATTCATTGAGTTCAGGGTCTTGATATTGTTGCCACCAAGCATTTTCAGGAAGATTGATCGTACTTTTTTCATTATTAATGGTCTGTCCTTCCCAGCTATCACGAATATCAATATTGGGTTTATGGTATTCTGGGTTGAAATAACTACAGGCAGTTAATAGCAACGAAAAAAATAGCCAGACTAAATAGTTCATAGTCATTTATGTCATCAATCATGCTAGAAAGTTAAGTCGTTAGATGAACGATAGTCAATAATATTGAATTATTTATAAGCTGGTGCTATAGATTAAAGTTACCATAATCATTTAAAAACCAGATCCGTGAGAAAATTACGCAAATATCTCAATGTACCAACCGTGATTATTACATTAGGTATCTTGGTCACATTGTCGTATTTTTTTTCTTTTTTATTACCCATTACGGATAATGCCTATGTTGTGGCAAATATTATGCCAGTATCAGCAGATGTTGATGGTTTTATTACCGAAATTTATGTAAAGAATGGTCAACAAGTTAAAAAAGGTGAGCCGTTATTTAAAGTATTTCAACCACCTTACCAATTAGCATTTGACCAGTCACTCGCTGATTTGTCGCAGGCAAAAGAACAACTGGTTGTTCAAGAACACCAATTACAATTAAGTGAACATTTATTAGCGGCAAAAATTCAACAATATGAAGAAATTGAGTTTGATTTTGTAAATTATAAAAATGCCTATCAGGATCGGGCTGTTTCAAAAATCAGTGTCGTTAATCTTGAGAAACAGCGGAATAGTTTACTGAACGAAGTTAAGGCGTCAGAAAAAGAAGTTGAAATCGCAAAGCAAAATATTAAGGTGCAGCTTAGACGAATTGACTCGCTCAGGGCGCTAGCGGAAAGAAACAAAGTATTTCTTGAGCAAACCATTGTTTATGCCCCCAGCGATGGCTTTGTGGAAAATATGTATTTAGCCCTTAAAACCCCTGTTAAAGCGCGTGAGCCGTTATTTTCATTTGTAGATACCAACCAAATCTATATTCAAGCAAACTTTAACGAGACAGATTTAAGATTAGTTTCACCAGGGGATGATGTTTATATTTTCCCTAGAATGTACTTAGGCACAAAAATATACCATGGAACTGTTGTTTCAAAGCAATGGTCGAAAGCAAAACAGTTTACCCAAGAACGCAGCCAATTGCAGTTGGTCGAAAATGAAGAGCAATGGATCACCTTGCCGCAACGCTTACCTGTTCAAATTCAAATAGATGATATTGATCCTGATTACCCGTTAAGTTTGGGTTCTAGTGCGTATGTTTATGTGAATACTTATTAAGGGCGCCCTTAAAATGATGAAGCAAGACACGTTGAATATTGCGTATAAATTTGATCGTTATGGGTGTGGATTTGTCTCGGGTCGAGTGACACTTTATATTGCTGTTGTGATCTTTGCTTTAAATATGTTTATGAATCCAGCTCAAGCTTTCTTTTTTATTTATCCTGTTATTTATGGCGTCGCATTTTCTAATTCTACCTTGATTCGAACACCCAAAGAGCGTATCCAAATTTTTATGGGTTTCACATTTATACTCATGATCTCGGTCTTTTTTTTTACAGTTTTTGCCAACTTGGCATTAATATTAATTATTTATACAGGGCTATTTACTTATTGGTTGCTTAAACATACTTCAAATCCCAAATATGCGATTTATACCAGTACCATTGGGGTTGCCCTAACCGTTGGGATTGTGTTAACACAGCGTGGAGGTACGGGTTCATTGCAAGTTGCGCTTAATCGTGAAGTGACGATATTTGTCATGTCAATGGTTGTTATGATTGCCTACTTTATGCGACCTAAAACCTATTATTATTCTATGTATCGCAGGACATACCTAAGTCTGTTAGAACATATATACCTTTATGATCAGAATAAAAATAACCAGCAATATGAAAATTTTCTTTACGATTTAACGGCGCTTGAGAGTACCTTGAAATTCATAAAAGGGGATAGGTATTACCCATTATTTTTGGCTTTTCTAAATGAAACAAAAGAAGTGTTATCTGCTTTGTTAGCGCACGATAATACAGAATATCAAACAATGGTTAAAAATTTTATTTTGACGCAATCCATTCATATAAAACAGAAAAAGCCAATTTTATCACGATTTAATCATCCAGAATTACAGCAAACCATTTGCACTTGGAATCAGTTATGTTTGATCATTTAACGGTTAAACAAAAACAAATCGCTTATGCAGTGACCATGTTGAGTATTTCAATGGCGCTGTATGTCTATTTCCCTTTTTATTTAGGCTCCTGGATTCCTGCAACTGCAGCGATTTTATGTGTGCCATTGGATAACAGCATTGCAACGCATATCACCTATGTTAAATATAAAGGGGTATTATTAGGTTTGGTACTTACTCTGGTTATTTGGAGCGCCATGAATATTGAGTATCGATTTTTATTCCTGTTAGGTCCTTTATTTTTGGCAACCAGAAACTATTTCCAGGTTAACAATCCATTTATGTTTGTTATTTTGTCTACTGTAGATATGACCTTTATTATTGGTTATACAGGTGATGAAGTCAGTAACTTTTTTGAATTTGTCAGTGGTCGTTTTGGTGGTGCGGTTATTGCCATTATGCTTTGTCTGTTAGGCCACCGATGTTTTTTTAACAAAAAAGATCAGGTGCAATCAATTAAAGAAAAACTGATCATCATTGAACAGATAATGAATGAAATTGGTCAGATCATCCATACTAAAAGCCGTTTAAGTGATCACGAGAAGCCATTAAAATTAGTTAGAACGATCCGTTTGCTTTCTAATGACCCCTGTATCAAAACACTAAATTTTGAACAACAAAAGGCAGTTGAAAAAATAACATTTAAGCTAAATCAATTCCAATATTATATTTTAAAGATGTCGATTCTCAGAAAACAGCAAGATGAAGCAGTGCAGCAATTTTATAAAGAAATGGATACGCTGGCAGCATCCATTAGTGACGATATCCAGCAGTTTTAAAGTAACTGCTTTTTGCCTTATTTTCCGTGTGCTTGTTATTACAGCAGACCTTGACTAGGATTAATATTACATAGTTTTAAATGGGTAAGAAATTATGGTGATTGAAGTAATAAACCCAGCGACTGAAGAAGTTGCTGGTCGATATGAAAAAATGAATAAAAGTGACGTTGAAAAGCTAATAAAAGATATGTCGGCTGAGCAAAAAAAGTGGGCCTTAACCTCTTTTGAGCATCGTAAAGCATTAATGTTAAAAGCAGGTGCGGAGCTTAGAGATAATAAACACAAATACGGTATGATTATTACCCAGGAAATGGGTAAACCCATCACTCAAGCAATGGGTGAGATTGAAAAATGTGCGGGTCTTTGTGAATATTATGCCAATACTGCTGAAGCTTATTTAAAGCCTCAACCAATTGAAACTGAGAATACAAAAAGCTATCGCTGTTTCAAACCAATGGGAATTATCTATGCCATTATGCCCTGGAATTTTCCATTTTGGCAGGCTTTACGCTTTATTGTACCAAACTTAATGGCTGGCAATGCTGCATTATTAAAACATGCATCAAGCTCTATAGGTGCGGCTTTGGCGCTAGAGAAAATATTTCATCAGGTTGACTTCCCTAAAAATATTTTTAGAAGTCTTGTCATTGATGTCGAGCTTAGCCCATATATTATCGAGCATGCAGAAATAAGAGGGGTAACGTTAACAGGAAGTGAAAGAGCAGGTTCAACGGTTGCCGCTCAAGCAGGTAAAGCACTGAAAAAAGTGATTATGGAATTAGGTGGAAGTGATCCATATTTAATCTTGGAAGATGCAAATATCGATTATGCGGTTCAGCAATGTGCAACATCAAGGTTATCGAATGCAGGACAAATTTGTATTTCAGCAAAACGTTTGATTGTTGTTGAGTCTGTGTATGATGAGTTTGTTGAAAAGTTAAAAACACAGATTCAAGACAACTTTAAGTGCGGTGATCCAACTGATCCAAAGACAACAATGGGTCCAATGGCACGCGAAGACCTTTTGAAAGAACTACATGACAAAGTACAAAAAACCATTGATGCAGGTGCTGAGTGTGTATTTGGTGGCAAGCGACTTGAGGGGAAAGGCTTTTTCTATCCCCCAACTTTATTACTAAATGTTAGAAAGGGCATGACTGCGTATCATGAAGAACTTTTTGGCCCAGTGGTTTGTGTTATAAAAGTAAAGAATGAAGCTGAAGCAATTGAAGTTGCTAACGATAGTCCGTATGGGCTAGGTGCGGCGGTATTCACATCTGATATTGAAAAAGGTGAGAGAATTGCCAGAGATGAAATTGTTGCAGGTACTTGTAATGTCAATAAACTGGTTGGCTCAGATCAACGGCTCCCATTTGGTGGCACAAAACTTTCTGGTTTTGGACGCGAATTGGCTTCTGAGGGTTTGCATGAGTTCTGTAATGTAAAAACAGTCGTTGTGAAATAGTTTGTATTTATTCATTTGAATGACGGATGTCACATAGTATTTTTGGTCAATTATTCTTGAACACTATAATGATTATAGATAAGCGGAAGGTTTGCATCATGCCGCCCGTCATAAGCCTGAAGTACATTATTCGTGTGAATAATTGTCGGCTCATCCTCAAACGATTCTGTTGCAAATAAAAATAATACAATAACACCTAAATATAATATGATGGATTGGGTGCTTTTACCAAAAATATTCATATTACTTCCCCACTATAAATTCCCCATATTAGAATAATAGGGAACTTAAAAAGGATATTCAATATTTGCTCAAGGCGTTAATTTTTTGCTTAGACTATAGGAATTTCTAAGCATTCATCCTGTCAAAATTAAGTATTTTAGATAATTATTGTAATTTTTAGTCATCGTCAGCTTGTTGAAAGCAGATTGATATTAACCCAGAATGGTTTTGGGGTGCTCAAATTGTGACAAAACTTTTATGAGTATTATTTGAACCTGTCTCTTATACACATCTCCGAGCCCACGAGACAGGCAGAAATCT
>CAJXRW010000048.1 GCA_913060525.1 uncultured Gammaproteobacteria bacterium | reverse complement strand
GATTTCTGCCTGTCTCGTGGGCTCGGAGATGTGTATAAGAGACAGGGATAACAGCATTTACCAGGTCGTACCTGAATGTGTCCTATATCCAAAAGATAAGCAGGATATTTTATATGCCTTTCAAGTTGGGAATCAAGATACATTCAAGGCATTAAAGTTTTCGCCTCGTGGTGGTGGTACTGGTACGAATGGTCAGTCGCTATCACCAGGCATTATTATTGATTGTTCACGATATATGAACCAAATTCTTGAGGTAAACTCAGAACAAAAATGGGTTAAAGTTGAACCTGCTGTTGTGCTGGATCAATTAAATGAATCAGTCAAAAATACAGGCTTATTTTTTGCACCAAATTTATCGCCCAGTAATCGTGCGACGTTAGGGGGCATGGTTAATACCGATGCTTGCGGTAAAGGTTCACGTTTATATGGACGTACCAGTCAGCACATTCTAGAAATTGAGTTTATATGTGTTGATGGCTCTGAAATTAAAACACAGCAAATTAGTTTTGAAATACTAGAAAAAAAATTAGCACAACAAAATAAAGAGGGTGAAATATATCGAGTTACAAACGATGTCATTACTCAAAATGCTGAAGAAATCGAAAATAGATTTCCAAAGCTAGCACGCTTTATGACAGGCTATAACCTGGCTAAAGTCATTGACCAGGAAAATAAAACATTTAATTTAAACTATTTACTTTCTGGTTCAGAAGGCACTCTGGTTTATGTTGTCGGTTTAAAATTAAATTTAGTTGAAATTCCAAAATTCAAATCACTGTTTGCCTTGCAGTATCCAACCTTTAAAGGCGCTTTAAGAGCAGCAAAAGATTTATTAGAGCATCATCCTGCGGCAGTTGAAACCATTGATGATAATATCTTGGCACTTGCTAGAGAGGATGAAATTTTTAATAAAGTGGCACATATGATTATTGAGCCTGAAGGTAAAAAAGCAGGTGCCATTAATCTGGTTGAAGTTATATCGGACAGTCAGGATGACTTATTAGCCCAGGAAAAGGCCATAACAGAAAAACTTAAGGTGCTTATCCAAGCTGATAAGCTTAATGCGTATTATCATACGAATAAGCCAAATGAGATTGCAGAGCTATGGAATCTGCGTAAAAAAGGCGTTGGGCTTTTAGGTAATATGAAAGGCGATAATAAGCCAATTCCCTTTATGGAAGATACAGCTGTTCCACCTGAGAATTTAGCAGATTACATTGTTGAACTGCGTCAGTTATTAGACAGTTATCATTTAAGATATGGAATGTTTGGGCATGTGGATGTAGGGTGTTTGCATATGCGTCCAGCGCTAGATATGTCGACAGAATCACACCAAAAACTGGTGCCTGTTTTAACGAGTCAGGTGAATGAGCTGGTTAGAAAATATGGTGGTGTTTATTGGTCTGAACATGGTAAAGGTTTTAGAAGTGAATATGTTCAACAATACTTTGGTGATAAGTTATATGCTGGTCTAGCTGAAATAAAGCAAACATTTGATAAAGATAATCGTTTAAACCCAGGTAAAATTGTAGTACCGAAAGGTTCAAAAGAACAGCTTGTTAAAGTGGATGGCCCTTATAAGGGGTATGTTGATACTAAAATTGATAAGCGTGTTCGACAAAAATATGCGGGCGCTTTTAATTGTAACGGTAATGCTGCTTGTTTAAATTATGATTATAACGATGTGATTTGTCCTTCAGCAAAACTATCACGAAACTGGGTTTATTCGCCTAAAGGAAGATCTGGTTTGGTGCGAGAGTGGTTGCATCAGCTATCTAATAAGAATTATATCGGTGTCTTAACAACGGGTGAGCCAGAGTTTGGACATCAAATAAAATCCTGGTTTAAAAAATCAGAAGAGCAAAAAAATGATTATTCACATGAAGTCTATGAGTCGATGGAAAAATGTTTAGGTTGTAAAGCTTGTGCCTCATCTTGTCCTGTCAAAGTTGATATTCCAACAATGCGCTCACAATTTTTATCGCAGTACCATACGCGTTATGCTCGACCATCTAAAGACTATTTTATTGCGATGGTTGAGAAAATTGCGCATTATCAATCCTATTTACCGACCGCCTCAAACTATATTAATCAATTAAAGCCAGTTCAGTGGATGATGAGTAAATTTGTTGGATTAACCGACTTGCCTAAGTTGTCAACTAACAAGTTCAATAAATCATTAGCAGCCTTAAATGCACCTAAATTTGATATACACAAACTTAAAAATCTTTCTGACTCAGAAAAGTCTAAATCTGTATGTTTAGTTCAAGATGCTTTTAATAGTTATTATGAGTCTGATGTTATGCTTGATACTTATGATCTGCTAACTAAATTGGGTTTTACTGTTTATGTATTACCTTTCCGTGAGAATGGTAAGGCATTGCATACTAAAGGGTTTTTAAGACATTTCATTGCTTTGGCACGCGAAAATACGAGTTTTTATAATCGTATTGCTGAGGCAGGCATAACATTAATTGGCATTGAACCTAGTATGACATTATGTTATCGAGATGAATATGTTAAAACGCTGGGTTCAGAAGTTAAGTTTAAAGTGCAATTGGTTAACGAATGGTTAGCACAAAATCTTGATGGTATTTCTTTAGATATACAAAAGCCAGAATCAGGATCATTTGATCTTTATCCTCATTGTTCAGAAAAAGCCTTGGCGCTTGAATCAACTAATGCTTGGCAGAAAATCTTTAATCATTTTGGCATGCAAACAAAAATCGCAAAAACAGGTTGTTGTGGTATGGCTGGAACATACGGACATGAAACCAAGCATATTGAAGGGTCTAAAAAGCTATATGATATGAGCTGGAAGGAAGCTATCCGAAATTCAGAATTAGGAAATAAAGCGATGGTTACTGGATTTTCATGTCGTTGCCAAGTGAAACGTATGGAAAATACATGCGTGAAACATCCTGTTACGGTTTTGAAGAATAATTTTGAGACATTAAATTCTTGCTCAGCTAAATCATAACCAAGCAGTAATTAGTTTTTTATGGCGTTAATACAAAAATAAAATCGTATTTATTACTATAGGAATTACATAGATATAGCCTATGCTATAACTATACAATCACTCATCATTCATGTTTTCATGTCAAGTAATGTACCAGACTAGCGAGATTTTATCTCATATATCTCAGGCACTGTTAGCTGAGGGTATCAATAATTTCAGAAGATTCAGGCTGACCTTTGATACAGAAGGAGAGTATTGTTCTTTCTGCCAACATGAAACATTATCAAGAGATCAGATTATTTTTGATATTGAATGCATAAGGAACATAAAGTCTAAACATTTCAAAAACTATAAAGAGAGTAATAGCGATCTTGGAATGCTTATGTTTCAAAGGAAGTACCCTAAACATGATGACTTTTTTTTATTCGATATTAAGCATTCATATTTTGAATTGTTATCTAACAAAAATAGAAGCAGTTTAATTAATCGATTAATTAAATGTATTGATGTTACTTATGTATTAATGACAGACGGTATAAAGGTGGCTTGTGATAAGGAAATAATCGAAAAAAATGTCACTCATAATCCAGCAGAATTATCTCTTGATTGGATTGACTTAACTGAATCAGAGCTTTCCAGCTTACAATTGTTATCTGTGATTGGTACGTCTAAAGAAGTAGCGAATGTTTTTGATTTGTCTCCCAGAACGATTGAAAAAATGACGGCGACTTTGGGCAAGAAATTGAATATTTATAATAAAATGGAACTACAGCTATTTGCTAAATTCTTGACCAGTTATATTGAAATTCCTTATGAATATATTCAGTATCCAGGTGACCAAAAGAAAATGCTATCTTCTAATCAGTATTATGTTGATTGTGGTAGTAACAGTGTTGGTTAATTATTTGACATAAATCAGCTAAGCCTTAGGTAACTTGTCCTGAATATTTATATTTTAGGTTGTTCGTGTATAATACCCGCAGTTTATTTTTTGATAATTTAAGGGGATATTATATGTCTCAAGTTGTTGTATGTGCCATGTATAAGTTTGTTACGCTTGAAAATTTTGAAGCCATGCAAAAACCAATATTGGATGTTATGTTAGAAAATAATGTTCGCGGTACATTATTGTTAGCCAATGAAGGTATTAATGGTACAGTTGCTGGCTCAAGAGAAGGAATCGATAATTTACTAGCATATTTAAAATCTGATGCACGTTTATCTGATATTGAATATAAAGAGTCATGCCATGAAGATATGCCTTTTAATCGTTCGAAAGTTAAGCTTAAAAATGAGATCGTTACCTTAGGTGTAGAGGGGATTAATCCAAATAAACTCGTTGGAGAATATGTTAAGCCACAAGATTGGAATAAATTAATTACAGATCCAGATGTTGTTTTAGTTGATACCCGTAATGAATATGAGGTTGAAATTGGTACGTTTAAAAATGCGGTTAATCCGCATACTGAAACATTCCGAGACTTTCCTGAATATGTTGATAAAAATTTGAATCCTAATAAGCACAAAAAAGTTGCCATGTTTTGTACTGGTGGTATTCGTTGTGAAAAATCAACGGCTTTAATGAAAGCAAAAGGTTTTGAAGAGGTTTATCATTTGCAAGGTGGTATTCTTAAGTACTTGGAAGAAGTACCAAAAGAAGAATCACTTTGGGAAGGTGAGTGCTTTGTTTTTGATTCGCGTGTGGCAGTGAATCATGAGCTTGAGAAAGGACATTATGACCAGTGTTTTGCTTGCAGAATGCCAATAACTGAAGAAGATAAATTAAAGCCAGAATATGAAAAAGGCGTGAGTTGTCATCACTGTTATCAAAAAATGACCGATGAGCAAAAATCGCGTTTTGCGGAGCGTGAGAAACAAGCAGAACTTGCGCGTGAAAGAGGTGAAACTCATATAGGTGCTGATGCTAAACAAGCAGCCGAGTTACATAAAAAACAAAAAGAAAAGTTAAAAGAATTGAGCCGTAAAGCAAATAAAAAGTAAGCTAGTTCAAAAACACATTCATTAAGCTATTGGGAACTTTTCAATAGCAATAAATATTATCTGTTGCTCTACCTTTGCCATCTATTGAGATATTTAGCTTATTTCCCTAATAGTTCTACGTGCTTGCTTGAGGTATATCGGTTTTACTGATCGGATATTAAATATCTTAGGTGAACCCAGTTAACGCAAATCATCTTTCAATACTTGCCCCTTAAATTTCAGCCGTGATTAAATTTAAGTCAAAGGTTGTTTTCCATTACTTATCCTTATAGAATATATCGCTTCATTTTGGGTGGATAGAAATATCCTCTCAAAGCTATATCTGTATTGAGTAATGTAAATTTAATGCGCTACCAAATTGCGAAGGAGCGAGAAATAATGAGCGATAAAAAAAGAATAATAAATTTTGTCAGACAGTCATCTGGAAACTTATTAGAGTGGTATGACTATGCTTTGTATGGTGTATTTGCGGTACAAATTTCACAAACCTTTTTTAGCGGAGCAGATAGTCAATTTATCGCTTTATTGCTAACTTTTGCAACTTTTGCAGTTGGGTTTATATCTCGTCCATTGGGGTCATTGCTGTTTGGGTTTTTAGGTGATAAATATGGTAAGGGCTTTTCAGTAAATTTAACCATTTGGTGTATGGCATTACCAACGTTATCTCTTGGCTTATTGCCTGGCTATGCAGAAATTGGCATATTGGCACCACTACTTTTAGTTGTTATCCGTATTGTTCAAGGGATGTCAGCAGGTGGACAGCTTTCTGGTTTAATCTCAATTGCTGCTGATAGTAAATCATCAAATAAACCGTTTCTTGTCAGTTTCATTTGGTCTATTTCGATAGCTGGTGGTTTAATCGCAACCTTTGTTGGGTTTATGTCTATGACGATTGTTGGACATTATTTACAGGCCTATAACGTACAAAATGACTATTTGCTTGAGTTGACTTGGCGTATACCTTTCATGATGAGTTTTTTGCTATTTTTATTATATATGGTTGTCTCACCAAAAAATGCACGTAAGAAAAGTGATGAACCAGTCGCTGAATATAAGGTTGCTGATATTTTTAAGCAACAACCAAGAGAGCTGATTTTATTAGTGCTATTGAATGCATGCATACAAACCATTGGTTATGTGTTGTTTACTTATTTAGTAACTTACATGCAAATCAATTGGAGCTTTAATGCTAAAAATTCACTGTTATGGGTGAACTGTGTTTTAGTGCTATCAGTAATACTATATCCATTGTTTGGTTATATCGTTCCAAGATTTCGTTGTCGTTTAAGGCAAGCGCAAGTATTTGGTTTAATATTGTTACCAGCAATTGTTATGTTCGGTCTATACCATACTAGTCCAATGCTGGGGGTGATCGGACTAATTGTAATGATAGTGCTAAATTGTGGAATTGCTGGTTTTGTGGGTAGTTTATTTGGTGAATTGTTTCATACTAAATTTAGAATGACAGCTTGCTCACTTAGTTATAATATAGGTGTTATTTTTGCAGGGTTTTCACCAATGTTAGCGGAAACATTTAATAAAATTTCAAGTTTTGGACTTTCAAGCTTTTTATTAATTCTAACTGCAATATTGGTGGTTGTATTAGGTAGGCTTAGAACCTTATCTTCATATAAAAATTTGGAACCCGCCAAAAATAGCATATAGCTAACCCGATTTATTTTTAAGGACAAAATTGAGAGAGATATCCTATCTTATTTGGCTCAAATTAAACATCATGTTGGACCAGTGAGACAGGGTGTTTATTGTTACTTTGGAAATATCACGTATTGGCTATAAAACTCTAACTTAGACATTATATTCGTACCGTAATTATTGTGTCATTTGTACAGAGGTTTGTTGAAAGTTTTGAAATGCAACATAGTTATTACCTAATGCAAATGCACCTGTGCTCAAAGCTATCATTCCAACTAAAGCGATTGCGATTATTTTTTTCATTTTATTCTCCTAAAACTTTTTAATGTGTAGTAATGCTTTCTATAAAATACATAGTATACCTTTCTATATTAAAATCAATACCATGTATATAGAAAGTTATGCTTTTATTTTTATTGAAATCATAAGATTTGATTATTCTGAATAATATAGTTTAAAATCAATTGGTTATTAAAAATTTATTCGTAAAACTTTACTTATCCTGAGTTAATGTTATTTGCATTGTATTAATGTAGGTTGATATTTGAAGCCAATAATAGATATTGATCCACGACTATCTTTTTATTTAAAATGGAATACGCATAAAACTTATTTTTTGTTAAAGGTAATCTCCAAAACTTAGTTAGACAGTGGATGTCTGGGTATTACTAATTATGGTACAATAAGCTAATTATTAGCTATAGGAATATGCTCGTGAGAAAAAGTATCATTATCATATTTACTTGTCTTTTTGTATGTATGGTTGTAGTAGGGATTTATGTATTTTTTCATTTAGAGTCTAACAAGGAAGATACATCTGACCACGTCAATATTTCTAATGTATATGTATTACCTGAATCAAATCCTAACAACGGTATGATCCAGCAAAATATTTTACAAGGACATCCTGCTAATCAAATGGGAGTGGTTTCATCGAATGATTTAATAAATAAAAAACCTTTAAGTGTGAAAGAAGTGAAAACGAATATTGTTAAAAAATCTTTCATAACGACATCTAAGGATATTGCAACATTCTAAACTAACCAAATTGTCTTAGTTTAATTTTAGAGCGGAAATAATGTATTAGCAGGGGTGTGATTACAAAAACAACTAATCCACTAATCAGAAATATTTCATATAATATGATTTCATTTGTTGTTTTAATTATGTTGCTAGGTGGTAGGTAGCCAAATATGGTAATTATTAGGCAAACCAATAAACCAACGATAGATGATAGTTTTAACCAAAGTCGGTCAATTTTATTTTTAAGTGTGTAATATAGAATGCTGGTAAATACTAGCACCCACATTAATAGGGCAAATTGTCCAGTCAAAGCAGATAACAGCCAATATGCAAAAGAAATGGATGGGGTAAAAAGTATAATACTTGCAAGTATGGTGCTAATCACACATTGAACTAACAGTACATTTACTGGCACGCCTTTGCTGTTATATTTCCCCCATTTTTTAAATATATAGCCTGAATGGCTAGCTTCTGCTATTCCTTTACTTGGCCCGATAATCCAAGAAGTGACTTCAGCTAACACACCCAGACCGATAAGGCTTACAACAATTGGTTCCAGCCAACCAAGCCCATAATTGGTAAACAGAAAATGAATTGCTTGAATTATTCCGCCAATCAGTATCAATTTATCATGCGGTATCACAATGGCGATTGCTAATGTGGTTATGAGTGAAAAGAGTAGGATAATAATTACTGTGAGTTTTATTGCGCGAGGTATTGTACTTTCTGGGGACTGAGACTCATTTCTATGGAAACCAATAGACTGAATGCCTGAAAAACCATTAACTACTGAAATTAAAAAAGCTAACGTACCAATATGTAAATCTGGTATCAAATGCTGGGCTGAAAAACTTATTTCAGGCTTATTGCCATCAATGAGCCATATGATTCCAAGTATAGATATGATGGCAGCAGACAGAAGTGTTCCTAACATTACAAATAAGGTGATAAATTTGCTTGAAACTACTAACCCGAAGGTGCTAAGAAACGATACGCCCCAAAATAAGCCAATAAATATAATAAATTGTAAGGTTGAACTTCCGTGTGCTAGTTGTGGTGCAATTGCATATAAAAAAGTATAGATAACAAAACTCAACATCATAGGAAATGAAACAACGGTATTAATCCATTCTAGCCACATGGCCACAAAACCAAGACGTTCCCCCAATATTTGTTTTACCCAACCATAAATTCCGCCAGAACATTCAAATGTTTTAGACAAATAGCTACACACATAGGCGCTGGGTATAAAAAACAAAAGCGTAGCTAAAATGTATAGTGTGATGGATGCTAAGCCATATTCTGCGACAACTGGCAAATTTCTCAGGCCGAATATACTTGAGATACCAATTGCTGCTAAAGGGAGTGTCGTTAGTTTTCCCCAGTTTTTATTTGTGGCTAAATTTTTAGGCAATACCCATCCTTAATATTTAATATGGATGTTTAATTTTATTTTAGAATTTGAAGTAAGGGTTAAGATAATAATTAGCTAATTTGCTGAATACCAGAAAGCTGCCAGATATGCTCTTCTTTATCACGATCAAAATGCCAAATCTCTTCAAAGCTGTCCCAGTTTGAATGGCTATCTTCTTTTACCTTGCCGCTAAACTTAATTGAACCAACCCATTTTGTTCCGATTTTTTCAAATCCAACAATTTCAGTTTCAAGGTTTTCAAATTTTGCGATTTCTGCGTTTTCCGTAACATGATCTTTTAATTGATTAAACATGTCATTGGTTAAGTAACCCTTAACTTTCTCTATTGAGGCGGCATTATTCAGGTCTTGAAGCTGTTGAAATAAATTAAGACCCTGGTGCTTAAATACAGTCTCAGGCGTTCCGTCTGGCATCATGCCATTCACAGCATAGGTATTGTGTCCACCAGTTTGTGTTCTGGTTGTGTCAGTTTCATCTGCATAGGCAGTGTTTTGATCAAAAGCATTGTTATGGTTGCCAGAAGCAAATTGCTGTGATGATTGTCCATTAATGGTTCTGCCGCCAAAGCCAGACTGATTTTGTTTTGGCCGTTGTTGCGACATTGCTCGACTACGCATAATCCTTGATATAATAAAGAAAGCCAATACTGCTAATAATATCCAACCGATACCGCCACCAGCACTAGTAAATAAATATGCTAATGCTGCACCAATTGCACCAGCGGCAAGTAATTTCCCTAATCCACCCATACCACCGCTTTTTTGACCAGCGGCTGTTGTATTTGAAGATTTAGGTGCCGAACCACCAGAGTATGATTTGCTGTAACCAAAACTACCTCCACCACCAAAGCGTTTCGCTTCGGCAACCTGGAAAACGGCTAGCATTGATATAAGTAATAATGTAATAAATAGTTTCATGTGCTTCCTGTGATATATAAATCTATGCTTTATAATTTTATCTTGATTATAGCTCGAATGCATTGAGTATCAGTGATTAATAAAAAGATTGATAGGTTCTAACTTAAAAAGGGTGGGAAATGATAGCAAAAGATGTTTTACGAATTGGTATTGTAGGTGCTGGTTTAATTGCGGGTGTTATGGCAAATGCAATAAAGAATGTGGAAGGTATCAAATTAGTTGCTGTTGCAAGTCGCAAAAAACTGTCAGCTCAAAATTTTGCAGATGAATTTGGTATTAAGCAGGTATTCGAACATTGGTCGGAGCTGGTTGCAAATGACCAAATTGATGCCTGTCTCTTATACACATCTGACGCTGCCGACGATCTACTCTGTGTAGA
>CAJXRW010000047.1 GCA_913060525.1 uncultured Gammaproteobacteria bacterium | reverse complement strand
TCTACACAGAGTAGATCGTCGGCAGCGTCAGATGTGTATAAGAGACAGGTTTTATCTCTGGTTGGTTTTGCAGAACTATTTTTGGTATTTGCTAACCAAATATTAATGCTTTCTACATCCTTCATTGATAAAGTGCCTGCTTGAAACTTTAAGGCGATAAGATCGTTAATATATTGATATTTTGAATTTGCTAACTGTTGTTGAGATTGAACATATTGTTGCTGTTGATTTAACAGGTCAACAATTGTGCTAGTCCCAACTTCATATTGAGCCTGCATGGTATCAACTGAATATTTTCCAGCAATAACAGCTTGTTCAAATGCGGTGATAATAGAAATATCAGATTCAACATTTAAAAATGCTTGTTTGAGTGATGCTTCGGTTGTTCTCTTAGATTGCTCTAAATTGAAATTTGCATTATCAAGAGAGTATTGGTTTTGCTTTAAAGTTGCATAGTCGGAACCACCGCTTAATATATTCCAGCTGCCTTGTATTCCTATGCTACCCGTTGTTGGTTGTAATGATTCTGATTGACCTGTGGTGTAATCAGTTTGGAAAGAAGTGGTTTTTGATAACGTACCAGTGGCAGCAAAAGATGGGAAAAAGTTACCCCAAGCGACGCCAATGTTTTCATCAGCTGCTTGAACTAAAAATTGATTCTGAACAATGGTTAAATTGTCGACCATTGCAATGCTTAACCATTTGTCTACATTGTCTGGGCTTGGAGGTGTGAAAGGAAAATCTGCTTTCAAGTCATCAAGTTGATTTATAGTTACCCCTGTTAATTGTTTTAAGTTATAAATAGAGGTGAGCAATTGATTATAGTCTTGTATTAATTGGGCTTTTGCTTGTTCATAATTTGCTTTTGCTGATTGAACATCTGATACTGGGATAACTCCCACTTCATATTTTTGTTGGGCTTGATCGTATAAATTTTTATTCCATTTCTGGCTCGCCTGAGAAACTTTGACTAATTCTTGATTATTCAATACGGAAAAATAATCTTGAACAGTATCAGATATCAGTTGCTGTTGTTTTTGCGCGAGCACAATGGCATTGGCTTTTAAGGTGTATTGTGCTGAGGTATATGTTTTCCAGGATGACCAATCAAATAGTGTCTGAGAGGCACTTAATTCAGGGCCATAAGTCGGAAAGGTTTTGTCATTGGTAAAGACAGTCGGGTTGCTGTAGTTTTCAGTTAAGCTATAGCTAACAGAAACACTAGGGAGTAGGGCTCCAAGTGAAATTGGGACATTTTCTTTTTGTGACTTAAAGTTTGCAACATCTGCTTGGAATTGAGCATTATTCTTGTAAGCAAGTTTATATACGTCTAATAGACTATATAGTGTGTCAAATTGTTTTGACGAAGAAGGATTTTTTTCTTCAGCAAAGCTACTGCCGTAGAGTCCTGCAAGAATAAATATGCCAAGTGTTAATTTTGATGTCATATGATTTCCTAAATATTTTAGAATGTAAAAAGTTCCTTTTCTGGGACGCCTTTAAGCATTTGCACTGAGGTTTCGAAATGTACTTGACTGGACCAGGCATCCTGTGAAGTGTGTTTAACGATTGTTGCCTCAACCTGAGGATTTTCACCGAGGAGTGCAAATATTCTACCGCCAATATTTAAAACTTTTTTAAATGACTCCGGCAAACTGTGCAGTCCGCCCGTAATCACAATAATATCGTATGGGCCGCCTTCAGTGTAACCATTTGCAGCGTCAGCGGTTTGGTATTTAATATTATAAATGCCTTGAGATTTATGTTTGTGCTTAGCAGTGTTGGTAAAGTCTTCATGGATGTCAACGGTAGTAACAGATTTGGAAAGTTTTGCCAGTAGCGCAGTGAAGTAACCACTCCCTGTTCCAATTTCAAGTATTTTATCAGTCGTATTAATGTCTAATAATTGAAGAATTTTGGCCTCGATCTGCGGCAAAAGCATTGTTTCGTTATGATCTAGCGGTATAGCCATGTCTGTATAAGCAAAGGCATCATAGCTAGAAGGCGTATAGTTATGGCGAGGTGTGCTTAATAACAGATCAAGTATTTTAGGTTCGTTCACACCCCAAGTTTGAACTTGTTGTTTAATCATATTGATTTGAGCATTTTGATTATTCATCGTATTCTTGTCCCTTTAATAATCTAGTTATTATTTTAGTATAATTCATTAATTATGTGGTGATTTTATTACTTTTTCAATTGCATTGTATAAGTGGTGCTTAATAACCTTCTGTGTATTTGTAGATACTTTTGATTCTTCTTGGATTTTATAGTACGTGACTAAGTTTCTACCAGATGATCTGGCAGATGTGACTTGATACTTGGGTAACATTTTGTTTAATACAATAGCAATAATATCTTGAATGCTTGTTTCGTCTGTTGGTATGTTGTTAGACTCATCATTTAGGATGATATCCTTGAATACGGAAATGACATCAATTTCTGATTTATTGTGCAAGGTGCCACGACGCCTGTCTAATAATCCGTCTAAAAATGATATGATGTCGTCTTGATGAAGCACAACTTAAGCCTTATAAAATTCATATACGAAAACTTTAGACCAAAATTTGTAAAAAATCAGCATGTGTTCAGGTTCTTTAATAAACCAATTTACTATCACCCTATTGCTCTTGATGAATTCGCATAAAGCTTTATCTAATAGCTAGACGTTTTTTGCATTTATGACTAAGATATTTAGAGTAAAGCTTTATTAGGAAAAGGTATGGATAGATTTGAAAATGCTGAAGTAGAACAGCTATGGAATGAAGAGGATGATGCCTTTTCAAATGAACAGTTTTCTCTGCTGGTTATGGAACAATATAAAATATATGTAGAGATGGCTGACAGGGCTGGTTTTAGGCGAATACTTATAAATTTATTTTTCTTAATTATTAACATTCTCGTTGTGAGTATCTTAGCGCTGGGTATTAGCCGTACTGGCTCACCAGTATCAATGTTTTTAATGTTATTACCTTTGGCTGGCATGACTGTGATTTGCTATTCTTGGTGGAGAGTGGTTCGCTACTATCGACATGTGGTTACCATTAAGGAAAAAGTTATTGGTGAACTGGAAAGAAGATTACCTTGCAGCCCAATTTGGCACGCTGAACGCAAAATTGCCAGTTCAAAAGGTGCCTTGTCTCCACTTAAAAGGATTGAAGGATGGGTGCCATTTGTATTTATTGGGCTTTATGTTGCTATCTATTGTTATCTATTATTCGTACAGCCTTGGTATAATTAATAAGGATTTAATATGTCAGAATTGAATACATTAAAAAAACAATACAATGACTATTTAAATGAAAATTTAAATCTGGACATGACTCGTGGTAAACCTTCTGCGCAACAGTTAGATTTATCTAACGATATTATGAATGTGCTTGGACGGTCAGGGTTTTGTAGTCAGGATGGCTTTGATTGTAGAAATTATAGCACACCAAACTTATTAGCTGGGTTGCCTGAAGCGAAAACTTTATTTGCAAAAGCATTAGGTGTGAATGATCCTAATAATATCGTTGTTGGTGGTAATTCATCACTGGCGTTAATGTATGATACCGTTAGTTGGGCTATGCTTCATGTGTTGCCTGGTGGGACTAAACCTTGGTCTAAACAGGGAAAAATTAAATTTTTAACCCCCGTGCCTGGATATGACCGTCACTTTGGTATTTGTGAGTCATTGGGTATAGAGATGATTAATGTTCCATTGTTGGGTGACGGGCCCGATATGGATTTAGTTGAAAAGCTAGTTAGAGAAGATGACTCAATTAAAGGTATCTGGTGTGTGCCAAAATATAGTAATCCTAGTGGGGAAACCTATTCTGATGAAACCGTTAAAAGGTTAGCGAATCTCGATGCGAAAGCAGATGATTTTAGAATATTTTGGGATAATGCCTATGCAATACATGATTTGCACGGTAAGCAAGATAAGCTGGCAGATATATTTTCATTAGCCCATGATATCAAAAAAAATCAAATATTTATGTATGCTTCAACTTCAAAGATAACTTACGCAGGGGCAGGTGTTGCTGTCTTCGTTGGCAATAAAGCAAATGTAGAGTGGTTTTTAAATGTGATGAAATATAAAACAATTGGTTATGATAAGATTAATCAATTACGCCACGTTGAGTTTTTTGAAAACCATCGATCTATTGAAGCGCATATGCAGCTGCACTCCGATATTCTTTCACCTAAATTTAATAAAGTGGATGAAGTGCTAACAAGAATACTGGGTACTGATGGTGAGTTTGCTACCTGGACCAAACCGAATGGTGGTTATTTTATAAGCTTTGATACCAAGCCAGGACTTGCGAGCAAGGTGGTAAAATTAGCAGCTGAGGCGGGTGTTAAACTAACTAAAGCTGGTGCTACTTTTCCATATGGCAAAGACCCTGAGGATAAAAATATTAGAATTGCACCTTCGTTACCTAATATACAAGAGATCGAAAAAGCAACAGAAATATTAGCGACTGTGACCAAAATGGTTGCTTTGGAAAGATAAGTTTGCTGTTTTACTTAATCAGTCGTTTCATCAAGGCTAATAATTCCTGAATTATAATCGTACTCTATAATTTCTGCATATCTCGCCCAGTTGATAAAGGTGTCGAATATTCTTTCGGCTTCGTCGTCACTAAAATGATCTTCAAGTTCAGATAAAAATCGTGTTTCAGGTGCTTGTTTATTCGAGCGCTCTTGAAGTATTTTTACCACGTGACGAGCTAGTGGAATATTTTGTAATAGCAGGCGAGAGAAGATGATTTTCCTTTCGGTAATGTCTGCGTCAATAAACTTCTTGCCAAGAAGTGTCATGGTGATATCACCTTCTTCTACTTTGGCAAGCTTAAGCACAGAGAGCGTTTCAATAATTGGGAATAACTCATCAATATCAAGATGCACTGTATCAGCAAGTAAGGGGAGGTCAATGGCGCCTTTTTCCTGTAGCTCATACATTTCTGAAAGCAGCCCTGTTAACTCTCCAATCTCGGTATTTGGAAGTCGATAGCCGATGGTTAATGCTTTCTTACGGTTCATTCTCTCGGTAAGCTCGCTTGTTTGAGCCGTTGTCATCATTTTATAGACTTCATCAACTAGCGCTGTTATTGCAGCATCCTGGCTATTCCTGGGATGTTCAATATCAATTTTTAGCTCACCGCGTATAAATCCAGGGTTGCTACCAAATATAATGATTCTATCGGCTGTTAGAACGGCTTCTTCAATACTGTGAGTAACAAAGAGTATGCCTTTCATTTCATTGTTTTTTTGCCATAATTCTAATAGGTCACTTCTTAAATTTTCCGCGGTGAGTATGTCTAAGGCAGAAAAAGGTTCATCCATAAGTAATAGATCAGGTTCAAGTACCAATGCGCGTGCAAAGCCAACACGTTGGCGCATACCGCCAGACAATTCTTTGGGATAAGCGTTTTCGAATCCATCTAAACCAATCATATCAATCGCTTTTAATGAGCGTTCTTCTCTCTCTTTTTTAGGTATGTTTCTGGCTTCAAGACCTAATTGCACATTCTGCATGACCGTTAACCATGGCATTAATGCAAAGCTTTGGAAAACCATGGAAATATCTGGAACGGGACCAGAAACTTTTTTATTCCGATAAATTACCTCACCATGTGTTGGGGCTGTCAGCCCAGCAATAATCCGTAACAGGGTTGATTTTCCCGATCCAGATTTTCCCAGTAATGCCACGATTTCGCCTTCATTGAGTTTGAAATCGACATTTTCTAGAACCGTAAGATGCTGTTTGTTTTGCTTTTTAAAGCATTTGGTTACGCCCTTTACCTCAAATACAACATTATCTGGATTCTTATTTACAGCCTTGAGATGCGTGTCTTGTTGAGTTTTCATGTCAATACCCTTACATATTCATACTGAATCTAGTTTCAGCATATTGGTATAATTTTCGCCAAAATAATTTATTTGTGATGATAACCAGGATGCTCATCACGGCAACGCCTAATGCGACATTTGCAGTATGATTTCCAGGTAAATTGTATTGTTGGCTGATGTAGGCACCTATTCCTGTTGCCTGTATCACCGAATCTTTACCCCAGTTGATATATTCAGAAACGATACTTGCATTCCAGGCACCACCAGCAGCGGTGATTGCACCAGTAACGTAGAAGGGCATGACCGCAGGGAATAAGTATTTAAACCACTTAATCTTGCCTTTAAGCTGCATGTTTTTTGCCGCAAGCTTAAGTTCATGTGGTATGGCTGAGGCGCCAGCGATTACATTGAATAAAATATACCATTGTGTCCCTAATGCCATTAGAACGGTGCACCAGATGTTAAAGTTTAAATTAAATGCCAATACTAGCGTTCCGCATATACCGTATAAAAGGTTTACGGGGAATGCAGCGCAAATTTGCACGTATGGTTGTACTCTAGCAGCCATTTTAGGTCTGAGCCCAATCCATATCCCAATTGGAACCCAAATTAAAGATGAGATGATAATTAAGACAAAAACACGCATCCCAGTAACAATACCGTACCAGAAAACTTTTAGGGTTTCAGTTAATCCAATCGGATTATCAGGTGCGTCATAAATGGCTTGGTAGGCAAAATATAAGAATATAACGAAACTGAGCGTTAAGCATAAATACCAAACAAAGCTTTTGCGTTTGCTTGGGAGAGGGTCGGATCTTTTGTGTTTTTTTTGATTAAAACTTTTGGAAATATCTTTTTTCAAGAAACCAATATTAACAATACGGCTTGCTTGTATGGAGCTCCATTTTCCAAATGAACTAATTACTTTTGATTTTTGCAATGTGCTTAAAAACCAGGAGTTTGAACTTCCATCTTGTTGCATTTCTGAAACAATGAATTTTTCAGACCAAGCAACAATGGGCCTAAAAATAAGCTGGTCATAAATTACAATCACAATCAACATGGTGATAATTGCAGCGCCAACCGCCCAGAAATCTCTGTCATTATTTGCCTGGTCAATGAATGTACCTATTCCTGGCAGGTTAATTGCAGCCGATGTATGTTCTGCAAAGTTAACGACGATTGTTTCTGAGGCGACTATCATAAACCAGCTTGCTGACATGGACATCATGGTGTTCCAAATTAGCCCTGGCATTGAGAAAGGAACTTCAAGTTTCCAGAAACGCTGCCATCCTGACAGTTGGTACATATCGGAGGCTTCGCGTAATTCTTTGGGTACAGTCTTAAGTGATTGGTAGAAACTTAGAATCATATTCCAGGCTTGAGCAGTAAAGAGTCCAAAGATGACAGCTGCTTGCGCTCCCCATAATGAGTGTGGGAATAAGGCTAAAAAACCAGTTATGGTAATCGCTAAAAATCCTAAAATAGGGATAGATTGCATGATGTCAATCATGGGGATAATAATACGTTCAGCGCGTTCACTTTTTGCTGCCCATGCGCCAACAATAAAGCTAAAAATAAATGAAAAAAGTAACGCAATAAACATTCTGACGGTGGTGTCCGCTGCATACTTGGGTAAATCCCATAAGCTCATCGAAATATTTTCATAAGGCGTAATGGTATTTAGGTTGCTATAGTCAATATTGCCGCCAAGATTGCTACAGGTCCACGTTATGACAAAAACCATAGAGAGCACAAAAAAGAGGGAGAATAGATCCCATTTGCTTGGCAATAATTTTGCCGCAGGCTGGTTAAATAAATCAGATTTCACAGAGTCACCATTTGGAGTTATGAAATAGCAAAATATCAATACACTATAGTGTATCGAGCAATATTGAAGAATGCCTGTATTCTATAAAAAAAATAGAAAAATGGCAGATACCAAAGCATTTTTTTTTTTATGTTCTATAATTTTGAATATATTTACGATTATAAATCAAAGGGGTGCAAGATGAGAAAGATGCTTTTATTAGGTGCGATTGGCCTTTCATTAGGTACGACATCAGCGGTATATGCAGATGAAAATAATACAGATACCGCTGGGCAGTTTTATATTTCACCAACAGTTGGTGCATTTCTGGGGAATAGTGGACCAGGTACGACTACGGCGCCAGCAATTTCTCTGTCATTTGGTTACAACTTTACTAAAGTATTTGCATTGCAAGCTACAGGTAGTGGTTGGCAAGGTGGTGCTTCAGGCCGTTTAGATACGATCTGGAATATTCCGTTAAACTCTAAAATTATGCCTTACTTTGCGGCAGGTCTTGGTTATTTGAATACGAGTGAGTCATCAATTGCGTATGATGTGGGTGGTGGTATCAAATATAATTTAACTCAAAAATTCAATGTAAATCTTAACTATCGTTATATACAAGGAATGCGTGCAGGTATGCCGGGTGGCAACCTGATTGACGTTGGTTTCTCTCTTGGATTCGGTGGTGCTGATGACAGTTCATCGCCTCAGAATCAGCAAGTTCGTGAAGCAGAAATGCACAAGAACTATGTGTTACCTAAAAACGTAATGGAATGTACTGATGAAACGCCAGAGAGTGTTCGTGAGTCAATTGGGTGCTATACTTTCGAAGATGGTATTGTAACCATGCATCTGGATTCTAAGTTCGGTTTTAACCAGTCAGCTTTGACCTCTAGTAGTAAAAAAGCAATTGATAATTTAGTCAAATTTATGCAGCAATATCCTGATACAAAAGTAGTTTTAAGAGGGTATGCCTCTAGCGAAGGAACAGAGGCGCATAACAAAAAGCTTTCTGAAGAGCGAGCAGCAGCTGTTGCTGAGTATCTAAAGTCACAAGGTATTGCTGACAACCGCGTTAGTACAGTTGGTTATGGTGAAGAAGATCCAATCGCTTCAAATAACACAGCAACAGGGCGTGAAATTAATCGTCGTGTTGAGACATCAGTGGATGTTCCTGCCGCCCAAGAATAATGAATCTGGTCGTTTTTCTCTCTTATTTAATTCAGTTTTGTTCTGTTGATTAATTTCACATCTCAATAATTTGGAATTTCTATATCTTTTTTAGATACTTATTAGTAAGTAGATATGAATTTTATGAGGTGTAAATTATATGTCTATTATCTATCACCAAGGCGAAATTGCGAATTGGTATGCTTTAATATTAAATGCACAATCACAGGCAAATGTATTGCTCGATCAGGAGGTGGAAGTATATTTGGCTTTTATGATGAAAAGATCAATTAAGGATGTTTCTATGGCAGGTGTTGTTGTTGCTTTAAAGTATTTTGAAGCATTGCAACAACCGCAGGCACGTAGTATTAGGCTATTAAAAACAACAGCTGAATATAGTTTGATTTTATCAACTTTGTTTCCAAAACTAGCTAGCCGTAGAAATGTATCAGATTCCTATTACGCTGATATGAGCCAGGTTGCCTACAGTGATTTGGTAATAGCCTATGAAAACCAGGTGCCAAGTTTGGGTGAGTTATATAAAAAAATATTAGGCAGCTTCAAAGAGATTATGGCAGTGATGTTTGCGTTTAGATGTTCTAATAAAAATTTATATAAATCAAATGTAGAAACTCGCTATCCTAGGTTAGGGATTTTTATTTAGGCGGTAAGATCAATTAATAAATTATCTTGAACGAAATAAATATTGTCTGATCGGTTGTCAAAATATATATCTCATTAGATAATGAACACCTTGTGATATTATTGAATCATTTATATGAGTATTGATGCTGCTTTGTATCCATTGCTGAGCAAAATTGAAAGTCCAAAAGATCTCAAAAAAATTGAGAAGAAAAAATTAACTGATTTGGCAGTGGAAATTAGAGCTTTTCTTGTTAATACCATTAATATTCCTGGTGGGCATTTTGCGAGTAGCTTAGGCGCACTAGAGCTAACGGTAGCATTGCATTACATTTATGACACACCGAATGATAATCTGGTGTGGGATGTTGGGCATCAAGGCTATGTGCATAAAATACTAACAGGGCGTAAAGAGCAACTTGAGTCTATTAAAAAACCTGGTGGTATATCGGGTTTTCCAAAACGATCTGAAAGTGAATACGATGCCTTTGGAGTGGGGCACTCTAGTACCTCAATCAGTGCGGCATTGGGGATGTCCGCTGTATCAAAATTAAAAGGTGAGCATAAAAAATCTGTCGCCATTATTGGTGATGGCGCAATGACAGGCGGTATGGCGCTTGAAGCTTTGAATCATGCGGGTGGTATTGGTGCAGATATTTTAGTCATCCTAAATGACAATGAAATGTCAATTTCAGAAAATGTTGGTGCATTGACGAATTATTTTTCAAAAGTTCTGACAGGCACATTTTATAGTAAATTACGTGAAGGCAGTAAAAAAATACTTCAAAAGTTGCCAGCGGCTTGGGATGTGGCAAAAGCCATGGAGTCTCAAGCAAAAGGGATGTTATTGCCTGCAAATTTATTCGAAGCGTTAGGGTTTTATTATGTGGGTCCAATCGATGGACATGATATTGATGCATTAACGACAACATTGGCTAATTTGAAAAAACATAATGGACCAAGGTTGTTGCATGTTATTACCAAAAAAGGAAAGGGCTATAAAAAGGCGGAACAAGATCCTATTAAATTCCATCATGTCGCACCTCAATTTCATACCTCTACAGCCAAGCTTGATAAAAAATTACCAACATTTGCTAACATATTTGGTCAATGGATGTGTGATAAAGCGGGTAAAGATCAACATCTAGTTGGCATTACACCTGCAATGCGAGAAGGTTCTGATTTAATTGAATTTTCAAAACAATTTCCTGAACGATATTACGATGTTGCGATTGCCGAGCAACATGCTGTCACCTTTGCCGCTGGTGTTGCCCTGTCTCTTATACACATCTCCGAGCCCACGAGACAGGCAGAAATC
>CAJXRW010000046.1 GCA_913060525.1 uncultured Gammaproteobacteria bacterium | reverse complement strand
ATATTACGCCAATATTAGAAGGATCAGGCTGGGCAATTAACTCGCACATGCGATTGACTCGAAAAATTAGTCGTGAGTTTACTCAAAAACCTAAATGGCCAAAACAAGTTAAAAGGAAAAGGTAATATGACAAAGCGAATTTCATTAGCCATTTTTTTAACGGGTATCTTATCGGCTAGCGTAGGATACTCATCAGATGGTGTTAGCGATGGAAGTGATGTTGAGTTTCAGTACAACACAATAACATCTTTAATGTCTGGGAACTATAATACTGTTGTTACTGTTGGTGAAGCAAAAGAAAAAGTTAATTTTGGTTTAGGCGCACTAAAAAATCTTGGTGAGTTAATGGTGTTAAATGGGAAATATTATGAAGCAGATGCGAATGGAGACATCAAGGAATTAGACGATAACGCAGGTATTTCATATTTAACAGGTACCTACTTAGTACCTGATAAAGATAAAACATTTACGCTAAAGGATGTTTCTCTTTTAGAAATGGAACAAGCTATTAATGAATACAACCAAAAAAATGGGAATGCTCGTTATTATGCTGCGATGATTGTGGGAACATTTGCTTCTGTTATTTTTAGAAGTGAAGATAAAGCTAACACTAAACCTGGTATTCCTTTGCCAGAATGGATGAAGTATCATCAAAAACAGTATTCTCTAAGTAATGTTGAAGGTAGCATGATTTTATTGGAACTGCCTGATGATATTCAGGGCGTGGGTGTTCCAGGTGACCATGTCCATTTTATTAGCCAAATGAAGACACGTGGTGGGCATGTTCTGGATGCTAAAATTAAAAAGGCAAGTGTTATTTTTCAGCCACTAAAAGTTTTAAAAGTTTATCCTAATGTAGATAAAGCAAGTCTGCACGAGTTACATGAAATTGAAAGTAGTACAAGATGATTTTTTATCGATTACTTAATACCAACGCCACAGACTTTCCTGATTACCCATAAAGCACAGCCATTACCCGCTAGATTTCCTTAGTTTGACTACCCCCGCACTTGTTCGTTGTTCAAAATAATGAAGAAATTCATGATTTTTTAATCACACTCACCTATGCCCCTTGCAATGACTGCGAGCGAAGCGCGGCAGTCCATGGATACTTGCTCTAACGAGGTTTGTGGTTAATAGGCAGCTGAAGATCGTAAGTAATCAGGTAGGTTTTTAGTTCCCGCTTATGCATAGCAATTTCCTTACATATTATGTTGCGGCGCAAGAAACCTGTACTGATTATTTCAAATATTACATGTAAGGTATCAATTGTTTTATATCTTATGTATTACACGTTTATCATGCAATCTCTGAAATAACCCTGTTTTTTATGTTTTGAGAAAAAGCGGCAAACGATTATTTAGTAATCAGGCTTTAATTTATGCAAATGCAGAGGTCGATGTTTGTTCAAATGATTATCTAATGAAAAAACATTGCTAGTGCCAAAGTATTTGAATAAATGAATTACTTGTAATAATAACATAATGAAGGAGACAGAATGAAACTTAAGAAAAAACTAATTAGTGCCGCAATTGCCAGTACAATGGCTTTCAGTGTACTGCCAGCAGAGGCTAGAGTAGCTCCGAATGGTAAATGGGTAGGTGGTTATTATACTTCCTGGTCAGCTTGGCGTATGGATACAGATAATACCCAGGGGCGAGTTGCAGGTAATGTATTTAAAATTGATGGTTTGCAAGTTAGTCCTAATTATTTAGTTTATGCGTTTTTAAATATTCATACATCTAAAAATACCTCTAACCAAATTACGTATGGTGGCATGGATATTACCTCTAAAGTTTCTGGTATGAGTAATGGTGAGGTATTTGATGTTGAAGAAGTGGCTGACTCTTCTCAGTCCGATAAGTTATATACTTACTTGGAAGGTTACGCAGAACAAAATGAAACGCTATTGCTGGCATCTATTGGTGGTTGGAGTTATGCAAAACGCTTTACAAACTTTTTTAGAGATGCTCGCGATGCGCAACCAAGTGGTATTACAGCAAGCAATCCAGTATTACAGAATTTTGTTAACTCAATTGAGCAATGGCTAATTGCACATCCTATGTTTCAAGGTATTAGTATCGATTGGGAAGCACCAGGTTTTGAACATGATTTCGGGCTTGATCCAGATAATTTAGAACACAGAGGTGAAGCTAAATTCTTTAATTTATTAATGGAGCAAGTGTCTAACCGTTTGGCAGAAATGACACAACGCGAAAATAAAGATTATTACTTAACCGTAGCTGCATTCGTTAACCCTAAAGTTGCAGCAGGTGATGATAGTGATAATGATGGCAAAGGTGATGTTGATTGGGCAGCAGTTGCGCAATATGTTGATTGGATTGATTTAATGGCATTTGATATCCATGGGCAGTTTGACTTAGGTGGAGAAGCAATCACAGGGAATCAAACTGATTATGCCTATATTGAAAATGCACTCAAGTTTTATATTGATGAGCAAGGCGTACCAGCTGGAAAAATTGTATTAGGTTCACCAGCTTATGCTCGACAAATGTTAACAGCCAGCACTCCAAGTCCTAATAATAGCTATGGTTATCAAGCAGACATGAAGTATCACGGCTGGGAAGAAGCCTATGATACACATCATGGCTTATTTTATAGTGCTAACGCGAGATGGTCACAAACAGCCTATATAGATGCGCCAAATATTGATGCATTCCATCCAGCAGGCGGTATGGTAGATGCAACAGGTGTCTATAGCTATTCTTGCTTTGTTGAAATCATTAAAGCTTCAAAAGGTCAACAAAATAATGTTCAGTCATATTGTCCAGTCAATAATGAGCAAGATAATAGAGGAAATATTGGTCAAGAATTACCAGGTGCTTTAACGCTTACATATATCGATGATGGAACACCTTGGATTTATGGTCAATCTATGGGTGTGGTGAGCCAAGCATATACTGTTAATGAAACTTTTCATGGATATCCAGTATTCTCATTAGAAACTCAAGAGTCACTAAAACATAAGTTAGATGTGTTTGTATTAGGTAATGCACCGACTCCAACACCAACACCAACTCCAACACCAACTCCAACACCAACTCCAACTCCAACTCCAACACCAACTCCAACTCCAACTCCAACTCCAACTCCAACTCCAACTCCAACACCCGGTGATCGTCAGTTGGGTGGCGTCTGGTTCTGGGACTTTACTCAGGATGCTGTGTACGATTCTGAATGGTCATTGGCAAAGACAGCAGTTGATCATTTAGGACAGGCAAAAAATCCTGATGGAACCGTGAAAACAGATTCAGGCACAACCCCTGCGCCAACCAATGATTGGGATACTTCTACCGTTTATACGGCAGGCGATGTCGTTACCTATAATGGCGTGCGTTACAGAGCAAAATGGTGGACACAAGGTGATATCCCATCCAATAGTACTGGTTCTGGTCAGCCTTGGGAGCGTTTGTAACCATTGGCTATTTTCTTAAATCAGTCTATCTAATTAAATAGAGAGTGTATCTATTTAGATACACTCTAATACATCCTTGAAACAGCTTTTTCCTCTCAACAAGTTAACATATATACCGCACTGGGTACGGTATATATTGTTTGTTTTGTGTGTAAATATACGCAACGCAAGTACTAATTAACATCAAGATTAAAATAGTATTATTTGAGGGGATAGATGATGGATTGTATTAATATGAACCAGTTGGTTTTAAGTATTTCAAAACTTAATTTGGGCGACAAGATTGAGACTATTTTAATAGATCAAGGCGTTTTATATTTAACTGATCTTTCTGATTTGGATGAAGCCAGACTTAAAAAAATACCTGGTATTGGATATGCCTCAGCAAGAAAAATTCTTAGAACATATCAGACCTATATTGATAGACTGCAGCCAAATGAAACGAATAGACCTGTGCGTAAACAAGAAGTGGTTGAACAAAATTATCGGCCAGAAGTTTCAATGCATTCCGTGTTGGAGAGATCAAATTTAAATCCACAAGATAAAATGATTATTAATCTGGTTGTTCACGGTTATAGTCAACAACAAATCAGTGCATCTTCTGGCTTATCTAAAAGAACCTTGAGACATCGGCTAGCAATGTTAAAAATAGAATATCAAGCAAAAACAGTTACACAATTAGTGTGTAATATTTTTGATGATGTTTTGTTGTTAACTGAATAAGTTTTTAGATAACTTTCTGAGATTTTAAAAATCCTGCTTTTTTCATGTATATCAATAAAATTGAAATAGCAGCTGGGGTTATGCCTGAAATTCTACCTGCTTGAGATATTGTTTCAGGACGATGATTATTTAGTTTTTGACGCACTTCATTTGAAAGACCAGGTACTAAGTTATAATCAAAGTTATCAGGAATATTGGCATGCTCTAATGCTTGGTGTTTTTCTATTTCTTCCTGTTGACGTTTAATATAACCAGCATATTTCGCCGATATTTCAACTTGCTCAGCAGCTTTTGTGTCATTTATAGCTGGACCAAAATGTTGATTAGTTATCAGGCTTTGATAGGTTACACCAGGGCGTTTTAGTAGCTCGTATAAGTTTGCTTCATGGGAAAGTTTTTGACCAACAATTTTTTCAATCTCTTGAGCAGCTTCTGAGCCTTTAGATATCCATTTTGATTTTAAGCGTTTTGTTTCGAAATCAATATTTTCAACTTTATCAGAAAATGCTTTCCAGCGTTCATCTGATATGAGTCCAATCTCGCGAGCTCTTGGTGTAAGCCTTAAATCTGCGTTATCTTCACGTAAAATTAAACGATATTCTGCGCGCGAGGTAAACATTCTATAGGGCTCAGAAGTTCCAGAAGTAATTAAGTCATCAATTAAAACACCAATGTATCCCTCAGATCTTGATACTGTGAAAGCTTCTTTTTCTTTGACCTTTAGTCCAGCGTTGATGCCAGCGATAATTCCTTGAGCAGCGGCTTCTTCATAACCAGTTGTACCATTGATTTGACCCGCATAGAATAAGTTTTTGATAAATTTTGTTTCCAAGGATTGCTTTAAATCTCTTGGGTCAAAATAGTCATATTCAATTGCATAACCTGGTCTGGTAATATGTGAATTTTCAAAGCCTTTAATACTTTTAATGTATTGAACTTGCACATCAAAAGGCAAACTAGTTGATAGTCCATTAGGGTATAATTCGCAATTATTTAAACCTTCTGGTTCAATAAAAATTTGGTGAGAGAGCTTATCAGCAAAACGTACTACTTTATCTTCGATAGAAGGGCAATATCTAGGTCCTATTCCTTCAATAATGCCTTGAAACATTGGAGATTTTTCTAAATTTTTGCGGATAATGTCATGTGTATTTTCATTCGTATAGGTGATATGACAAGGAATTTGTTGAGGATGCTCAGACTCATGACCTATGAATGAAAAAACAGGCATTGGTGTGTCACCATGTTGAATTTGTAGTCCCTCAAAATTAACGGTTTTTGCGTCAATTCTTGGTGGTGTGCCAGTTTTTAAACGCCCGACTTTAAAGGGTAATGCCCTTAGTCTTTTTGAAAGCTTATTTGAAGGCGGGTCACCAGCGCGACCACCTTGAAAGTTAGACATGCCGATATGAATTAGCCCGCCTAAAAAAGTCCCCACAGTCATAACAACCGCTTTAGCTTTAAATTTAAGCCCCATCTGGGTAACAACGCCCGTAACTTGGTCATTTTCAATAATAAGGTCATCAACACCTTGTTGAAAGATGGATAAATTTTCTTGTGACTCCAAAGCGTTTCTAACAGCTGCTTTATATAAAGCTCTATCTGCTTGTGCTCGTGTGGCACGAACGGCTGGGCCTTTGCTTGCGTTTAAAGTTCTAAATTGAATCCCAGCTTTATCAATCGCTTGAGCCATGATGCCACCAAGCGCATCAACTTCTTTTACTAAATGCCCTTTTCCTATTCCGCCAATTGCTGGGTTACAGGACATTTGTCCTAAGGTGTCAATATTATGGGTGATCAATAATGTTTTAAGGCCCATTCTTGCTGGTGCAGCAGCAGCTTCTGTGCCTGCATGCCCACCGCCAATAACAATGACATCGAATTCTTCTGTATGAAACATATTAGCTTTATTTAAGTATTGTAAGATATAGGTATTCTAAAGGAGGTTACCTATAAATGTCTAATATTTAAACGTAACTATCCATAATATTATCGTATGAAAGCCTGAATATATTACAGGCATTTATTATAGATACTCCATTGAATTCTTATAAAAATTGCATTCCATTGAATTACAACTAAAATTTCTTAAGTAAATATATTCTATCTGCAACTGATTATAAAAACTGGAGAGTAGTTTTGGCGAAGCTATGTGAAAAAATTATATGTTTATCAATGTTAAGTTGTGCGACCACATCGTTTGCGGATTTTAATAAAGAAGATTCGGGCATATTTGCCAGTATTTCAGGTGGGGTTGTATCAAGCACATCATCAGGACAATGGACATCAGGTATTACTCAAAATACTTATGACTATAATGCACCTACTACAACAGGCGGAACAGGAAGCTTGAGAGTAGGTTATCTGTTTGCTTTTGGAGAAAAAGACAAATGGAATGAATTGTATTTTAACGTGGCTGGTCGTTACAATATTTTGGGAAATGTGATTAACAATATTTCAGGGATTGGGAATAATGTTACTTATTCCCAGACGTCGATTAGCCAGTTTGGAGCAGAGCTGGCAATTGGAAAATATTGGAAATCACCTTTTTATACAGATATCTATATTAATCCAGGGTTTGCTAGTAGCGGTTCATTCTTTACCAGTATTGGTATCCGTGCTGGTGTGGATATTACCAAACGTTTGAGTATATTCCTTGAGGGTGCGTCGGGTGGTCAAATAGATACAGCGTCAACTGTATTTGATTTTATGTTCTGGCAGCTAGGTGCTTCTGGTACAACGTATACAACTGGACAGCTTGGTTTGCAATATCGGTTTTAATAACCCATTGATCTACATATAATTTTATTTTCCATTATTCTATCTGTCTATAGATTAAACTTTTCACTTCGATTGAGTTGTAATATTTGATTTTTATTATACAAATTCAAAAAATATACTGAAAATCAGAAGGTTAGCTGCTTTACTTGGTATTGGATGTGTACCAATAGTAAAGGAGTTACGAATGTTGAAATTTTATAGAGTTATTTGTTTGTTTTTTCTGGTTATTATGTGTTCTCAGATGGCTTTTGCAACCCTGACTACAACCACAGATTATCAGTCATTCAAATGTGAACATTATTTAGATTATGGTCTACCAGGACAGGCGGATCAGTACCTTTGTCGTGATGGATATGCGGTTGGTTATAGCTATCAATATAAACAGCCGTTATGGGTTGCTTATGAGTTAACAGGTAAATCTGTTACAAAACAAATAAAAAGAGATGATAAGTTTGAGGCTGATGAACAGATTCCTATAGCTTATCGTGCTGAACTTGGTGATTATAAAAAAAGTGGGTATGACCGTGGGCACATGGCACCATACGCATCTATGGATTTCAATCAAGAGTCAGCCGATCAGTCTTTTTTATTAAGTAACATGAGTCCACAGGTTGGCGGCCTGAATAGACAGGGTTGGGCGCAGCTTGAAAAATATGTTCGGTTTTGGGCTAAATCAAAAGAAGAAATTTGGGTTTATACAGGTCCAATATTCAAAGGTAAAAATCAGAAAACAATTGGTAAAAATAAAGTTGCAGTTCCAAGTGCGTTTTATAAAATTATCTATGCACCTAAGCAAAATGAACTCATTGCTTTTGCCATGCCTAATAAACGGATTCGTAAGAATCAAGTTGAGAACTATATTGTTCCTGTTAGTCAAATAGAATTAAGAACAGGGCTTAAATTTTTGACGATGCTACCAGCGGAACAAAGGGATAAGCTTATCAGCAATACTGCAAAAATGTGGCGAACCAGTTATAAATAATTATGATTGTCTGGGATCACTTTTTTTCGAGCACCAACCACCAGCAACACCTGATAATATAACCAGTATGTTAGCTGGAATAAAAATCCAATTAAAAGACTCTTCACCAAAGATACCAAAAATGCCAAGTAGGATATCAATAATCACTACAAATATTCCCAGGATAAAGCCATTCCTGACTTGATATTTATAGATTAAACGCCCATTCCAGAAAGCAAGTAAAAATGTATAAAGCATACCCAATAGTGGATCTAGCCATAGTCTGTGGGTATCAGCAAATTCAAAAGCACTTTCTTTATTTTCTGGTGCGAGTGCGGCTAAAAATAGAATAAAAGTCATATTCGCCATAATAACGACAATAACGGTAGAAAGCATAATTCTACCCCATAATATTTGCATGTATTTCTCCTCATTTAACAGAGGTCAAGTTACAAGAATATCAATATGCGTTCAAGATGATCACACTTTTCTTTGGTTCTATAGTTGTGTAATTTGTCTTTAATAACAGTTTATATTAGGTATTGTCTTGAGTTTACTCGATCCTCGGCTTGAAGCATTTATGAATGTTGTAAAATATAAGACAGTGCATGCGGCAGCTGATGCTTTGTTTATGACTCAAACTGCGATTACGCAAAGAATTAAATTATTGGAAGAGAAGTTAAGCGTTTCGCTATTTGTTCGTTCAAGAAGAGGTATGGCGTTAACGGCAGAGGGTGAGTCTTTGCTACATTATTGTCAATCAGTCAGAATGCTGGAAGGTGAATTTTTCTCAAAAATTCTAGGACATGATGAGGATGCAATTGTAAGCGTTACTATACAAGCACCTACGAGTTTAATGCGCACAAGAATCATCCCCAATAGTGTTCGAGTTTTATCGGCATATAAAAATATAAGAGCCAACTTTCAAGTAAATGATATTGAGAACAGGCATCTGGCTTTGAAATCTGGTGAATGTGATTTAGCGATTTTATTACCTGAGCATATTACGCCTGAAATGAACTATAAAAAAATTAACCCAGATGAATATATTATTGTGGGGCATAAAAAATGGAAAAATCGTTCAATTGAAGAGGTTGTTAAGTCTGAGAGAATTATTGACTATGATCCAACGGATAACATGACATTTAATTATCTTAAAGCATTTAATTTATTTGAGCATAGCCATAAAGATAGACACTTTGTTAATAATCCTGAGGCATTGGTTGCATTAATAGCAAATGAAGTGGGTTATTCTGTTGTGACGCGCGAATTTTATAATTTATGCAAAAAGGATTATGAAATTAGTGTTTTAAATGATGAAAAAGAAATTATTCATCCAATCTATTTATGTTGGTATCAGCGTAATCAAATGCCAAATTATTTTTCCAGTATTATTCAAGCAATTAGTTGATTGGTTCTATTTTTCTCACGCTTAGTGACGACGAAATTGAGGTTATATGAACATATTACTTATTACTATGTCATTACAAATGAATGTGAAGCAACCCACATAAACAATAGAGTGAAATCAATGTGCAAAAAAGTCCATATTTTTATAATGTGTATCTGTTTCTGGCTACCAGGTTGGTTATTGGCGGATATACCAAATATAAATGGGATCACCAAATCAGGGCTAAATTTAAGCTTTTCAAATGTGCATATTCCGCATCCGCAACAGTTTATAAAGCAATTACAGGCACCTTGTCAAAACGTCAATACTACCGCAAATCATATCGGTGACTATTGCGCTGTTTGGCAATTACTGACAGATAGTGTTGTTAACCAGGCTGCCAATATGACCTATCAACTCAAGGTTAATTATTCAGCAGATGACGCACACTTACAATTAAGCCTGCAATCATTGGCTAATCAGTCTGATCAGGTCTATTTACATATTGGGTTAAATCAGGTTACGCCATTGGCACTATTGCCACTTATCAGCGGTTTGAATGATACTGAGTATGTGCAAATACCTGTGGCAAGTTTAAATGATGCTGAAATAGCCACTATTCAGGCGGATATTCAGTTGCAGTCAACGCTGCCATTTAAACAGTTGGCACGCTACGCACCATTGTATCGAAATGCTGAAAATAAATTGGATAGCCAAGCTTATCCTTTAGCACTTGACCTTAAACTCAATTATGCAAATGTGGATCAAAAATTATATTTTTCAGCACAAAGCTTATCTGAAAATAAAGGGGCGTTAGGAATTGAATTTGAAGGATTGGTTGATCAACCATTGACGATAGGTAAGTTAGCAAGTATCAATAAAAAAATACAGTCCGCACAAACAGTTTCTCAAGCCATGCAACAGTTAGATATAAACATGATACCCAGCTATGTGGGTATAAAGCTAAGCCAGCAAAATTTATTTTATGATGTGGTTAGTTTAATGCTGAATCATGCAGACACTTATACTTTGAAAGCACTCACCTTGCCATTGATACAAAAACAACAACAGTTAGCCGAAAATAGTCAGGTTGAAATTGCGCAGAATTTCCATGGCAGTATGGCAACTTTTTTTGAACGCCCCGTTTCCTTTCGTATGGTGATGACACCACAAGGGGAATCAATGCAACATTTATGGGAAGCCTGGCATCAAGCATTGGATGTATTGCAATTGGAGCAGGCATTAATCCAGAATACATTTAAATTAAAAGCAGCCAATACCTTACAGGCAAAAAAGGATATACAGCGTAAATTAAATCGTATTTATTTTGAGCAACAATCAGTTGAAGAAAAGACACTGGCATTATTAGATACTTATTTTAGAATGGATTTTTTTGTGAATGGGCAGCCCTTTGAATACCTGAAAAATGGTTCATAACTTTATAAATAACGTGAGTTCGGGCTAAGGATTATATTTTCATAATCAGGTTACTTATTTCGAT
>CAJXRW010000045.1 GCA_913060525.1 uncultured Gammaproteobacteria bacterium | reverse complement strand
TCTACACAGAGTAGATCGTCGGCAGCGTCAGATGTGTATAAGAGACAGGATATAATCAAAGCATATACTGTAAGAATATAATGACCATTTTGCATTAATGTGTTAAGCACCATCAACTTGGCAGTGAAACCAGCAAACGGCGGGATGCCTGCCATTGAGAATAATACGATAAGCATCATAAATGCTAACCAAGAATTTCTTCTGTTCAAACCCGCGTAATCTTCAATTTTATCCGCTTCAAAGCCTTCTCTTGTTAAAAGCAAAATCAATCCAAACCCACCTACTGCCATAACCGCATAGACTATAATGTAATACATCCCTGCTGCATAGCCAATATTATCTCCCATAGCCAAGGCTAACAGCACAAAGCCAATATGCGAAACTGTGGAATATCCAAACATACGCTTAATATTTGTTTGCACCAATGCAACTAAATTACCAATCAGCAACGATATGACAGCCAAAACTAACAATACTTGACGCCATTCTGGTTCATACATCGGCAGCATAACTGTTAAAACTGTTACCAAAAAACCAAAGGCTGCTAATTTAGGCACCGTTCCTAAGTAAGCCAATACCGCATTGGGTGTTCCCTCATATACATCAGGTATCCACATGTGAAAAGGGGCTGCGCCTAGTTTAAGGCAAATAGCCACAATCATGAATACCATAGAAATCAACATAACGGTTTTATATTCACCCGCACCATTAGTTGAAAGATATTGTGCAATTTGTATGATATCCAAGTGCCCTGTTATACCATAAAAAAACGACATTCCATATAATAAAATGCCTGACGCTATCGCACCCATAACAAAATACTTTATAGCCGCCTCACCATTTTGAGTTTTAAATGTACGGATTGCAATTAAAGCATAAACAGGTAACGACATTAACTCTAAACCTATATACATCGTTAGCAAACTACTTGCCGAAATTAGCACCATAGCACCAAGAACGGAGCACAATATTAATAAATAATATTCACCATCTTGCATTTTCCGTTTCTTCAAATATGTACGCGAATAAGAAAAAACTAAGAATGTAATTAAATATATAAAGCCTTTAAGCAATATTTCTAAATCATCTATATAAAATTGCCCATGAAATGCTAATGCCTTTTCATTGTTAAAATAGAGCCAACCTAATACACCAAGCACTACCAGTGTAAGCTGTGAGAGGATATACGTTATATTACGATATATTTTTGCAAGCGTAATATCTGCCATCATAATGACGATAATCATAACCAATAAAAATATTTCTGGTAAGACAGGTATTAAGCTAGAAAATGTTATAGCTGATGTACTACTCATAACGTTATCATTTCCTTATATCAAACTGTGTACAAAGCCATTAGAAGCGGCTTGAGATAAACTTAAAATAGGCTCAGGATAAAAACCAAAAAACAATGTTGGAATTGCCAATAATACAAAAACGGAAATTTCTAATGCGCTCAAGTCTTTAAGGGCAGCTATTTTTTCCTCATTTTTAACATTTGGCTTACCAAAAAATACACGTTTATACATTAGTAACGTATAGCCTGGTGCAATAATTAACGTCAGCCCTGCAAGCAATGCTAACCATGGATCTGCCTTAAAGGTTGCCAAAATAACCATGAACTCACCTACAAAACCACTTGTACCTGGCAAACCTACATTCGACATAGCAAATAGCATGTAAAAAGCAGCAAAAATTGGCATATATTTAGCAACACCACCAAAGTCAGATATATTTCTAGATTCAAGCCGAGTATATAAATAGCCGATACCTATAAACATCCCTCCCGATGAAAAAGCATGTGCTATCATTTGAAATACAGCCCCCTGAATAGCAAGGGCTGCATCCTCTGGATTACCAGTTTTAGTCACAATCATAAACACAACAAATATACCTAATGTCACAATTCCCATATGTGAAATAGACGAGTAAGCAATTAATCTTTTTGCATCTGTTTGTGCAATAGTTGCAAAACCAACATATACAATCGCTATTAATGATAACGCAATTAAGACCCAATCCAATGACTGATGTATCTGGGGTAATATAGGCAGTGCAAACCGAATGAAACCATATGCGCCAAGTTTTAACATCAATGCTGCTAGAACAACCGAACCACCAGCCGGTGCTTCGGTATGCGCATCTGGCAACCAAGTATGTAGCGGCCACATAGGAACCTTAACAGCAAATGCTATCCAGAAAGCTGCAAATAACAGCCATTGCGCTTCATCGCTTAATGTAACTCCATAAAACTCTGTAATAGCCCAAGAACCAGTACGGCAGTAAAAATAAATCAATGCAACCAATAAAAATACGGATCCAAAAAATGTGAACAAGAAAAATTTAATTGCTGCGCGCGCCTTTTCTTTTCCGCCCCAAATTCCAATACCTAATGTCATAGGTATTAATGCCGCTTCCCAAAATACATAAAAAAGAAAAGTATCAGTAGCAGCAAATACGCCATTTGTCACACCACAAGTCAAAAGAAAAACAGACATGTATTGTGAAACTTTAAATGAGATTGTTTTCCAGGAAGCTAAAATTACAACAAAGGTTGTGAAACTAGTCAGCATAATAAACAAAAGCGATATGCCATCAATTCCGAGAGCATAATGAACATTTAACAAAGGAATCCAGGTTAGATTCTCAATGTATTGCATGTTTGGATCATTAACATTAAACCCCAAATATAATGGTATGCATAACACCAATGTCAATAATGAAAATAATAGACCAATCCAACGCGCAGCTTCTGCTTTACTGTCATCGCCTTTTGTTGCAAGTACCAAGAATCCACCGATAATTGGCACCCAAATAACTAGACTTAATATATAACTACCTAGGTTCATGAACCCGCTACCCCTTAATTAATAAAAAACATCCATGCTATTAGTGCTGTCAAACCAAGTATCATTACAAATGTATAATGAAATAGATACCCTGTTTGCGCTTTTCGTAATCTTCCACCAATGAAATAGGTTAAATTTGCAGAACCGTGCACAAGACCTTTATCTATAATAAAAAGATCACCCACTTTCCATATTATAAATCCAAGTAACCACCCACCTTTTCCGAAAACAACATCAAATAAATCATCGACAATATATTTTTTAATCATAAACCAGTAAACGGGTTTAAATATTTTCGCGATTTTACCAGGTATACTTGGTAATAACACCCACAGAATGTAAGCTAAGACTATACCAGAAATTGCTAGCCAGAATGGTAGTGTATGAACAGAATGTTTCATGAAATCCCAAGCCGATTGTGTTGCAGGCTCATTTGCATATTCTGTTACTACATTTAGACTTGGTGCAATATAGATTGAATCACCAAAAAATCCGTGCAATGCTGGCTCAAAGAAAATAATTCCACCAAACGCTGCTGGAATGGCTAAAAAGATTAATGCAACTAAGATTGGGAATGATGATTCTTTGATATGTGATCTATGCTCATCTGATAAACGTTCTTTACCATGAAAGACAAAAAAGAACATTCTAAACGTATAAAAGGCTGTCACAAAAGCACAAGCTGTTACCATAAATGCTGCGTAACCAGACCCAGGGATATTGCTCAAGGTAACAACATCTATAATACTATCTTTTGAATAAAAACCTGAAAAAGGTGGAATCGCAGATAATGCCAAGGCGCCTATTAACATACATATATAAGTTATAGGCATATACTTTCTCAAACCACCCATTTTTTGCATGTCTTGCTCATGATGCATACCAACAATTACTGAACCTGCTGCCAAGAACAATAAGGCTTTAAACATAGCATGTGTCATTAAATGGAACAAACCAATCGAGAATGCTGATGCACCTTGAGCCGCCATCATATAACCTAATTGTGATAGCGTACAGTACGCAATAACTCGCTTGATATCCATTTGAACAATTGCAAGCAAGCCCATAAATAGACATGTAGATCCACCAACAACGATAACCAAACTCATTGTAGGAACTGAAAATTCAAACATTGGTGACAATCTAGCAACCATAAATACACCAGCTGTAACCATTGTGGCAGCATGGATTAATGCAGAAATAGGCGTTGGACCTTCCATCGACCCTTCTAACCAAGTATGTAATGGAATTTGTGCTGATTTACCCATAGCGCCTATGAATAACAGAACACACATGATTGTGATTCCATTCATATTCCACCACAAGAAGTGCATCATTGGGCTCGTTTCAGCCAACTCTTTTACATGCGAGAAAACGACTCGGTAATCTAAACTATTAAAGTAATACAATACAACCGCTATCCCAAGCAAGAAACCTAAATCACCCACCCTATTAATTAAAAATGCTTTTAATCCCGCATAGGTAGATTTATCTCTTTCAAACCAGAAACTAATCAATAAATAAGAAAATAGACCAACACCTTCCCAGCCAAAAAACAATAACAAAAAGTTATTAGCCATAACTAATGTTAACATTGCAAATGTAAAACCAGATATATAACTAAAAAAACGTGTGTAACCAGGATCATCATCCATGTAGCCTATTGAGTATATATGAACCAATGTTGACACGAATGTCACAATCAACATCATAAATACCGTCAACTGGTCTATGTCAACTCCAATATTAAAATCTAACCCGATTACACTTCCCCAAGTATAAAAATTAAAATAATAATGGTGCCCATACACTAATACATCACACGCAACCCAAACTGATAAAGCAAAGGATAAAAAAATAAGCGGTATCGTAACCCAATTGGTACCTGCACGCTTAATGACACCACCAAATCCGCCAGATATTATAAAACCAATGAGTGGTGCGAGGATGATGATTGTTGAAACAAGTTTAATATCCACTGTCTATCCCTTCAGTTCACTTACTTTATCAATATCAATCGTTTGCTTACTTCTAAAAATAACTATCACTATCGCCAAGCCTATCGCCAACTCAGCTGCTGCCACCGTTAATATAAAGAAAACAAATACCTCTCCTGCGACATTATTCATATATTTAGAAAATGCAACGAAATTAGTATTGACTGCAAGTAACATTAATTCAATAGACATCAAAAGAACTAATAAATTTTTTCTATTAATTAATATTCCAGCAATACTAATACAAAATAAAATAGCGCCTAGTATTAAGAAATTTGATAAAGGAATTGGAATAGGATTCATAAATATATTCTCTTATTTGTTATTCATTTTAACAATTTTCAAACGGTCTTTAGGGTTAACTCTAATTTGTTTATTAGCATCAACCGCTTTGTTTTCTTTGCGCTTACCACGATAAGTTAACATAATTGCCGCAATCATCGCTGCTAACAATATAAATGCTGCCAACTCAAACGGATATAAATAGGTTGTGAACATTGCCATGCCTAAATGAGCAATATCACTATACGAAGCTGGGTCTTGTGCAAGTGTAGAATATTTATCTCCAACAGCAAAATTATGGTATCTAACCAACCAAACTAACAAGACTGTTAAGATCGCAGTCAACGCCAATGCTAATGGCCAATGTTTTACCATTTTTACTTTTTTAGCCGCTAGGTCAACATCGATCATCATAACAACAAACAGAAACATCACCATTACCGCCCCGACATATACAACAATTAGCAATAATGCTAAATATGTTGCTTGACAGGTAATCCAAACACCCGTAGCCGATGCAAATGTGAACACGACGCTTAAAGCTGCTTTTACAGGATTTCCTGAAGAAACAACAAGTAATGCACCTAATATTGTAAGTGATGCAAATATATAAAAAATAACTTCTACTGCTACCATGCCACAAGCCTCTTAACGATACTGTTTATCTAGGGTTCTATTATTTGCAATCTGAGCTTCTTGCCAATCACCAATCGCCAATAGCTTTTGTTTTGTCATAATGTTCTCACCACGATTTTCAAAATGATACTCAAACACATCCGTTTCAACAATAGAGTCTACTGGACAAGATTCTTCACAAAATCCACAGTATATACATTTAAATAAATCGATCTCATACTTTGTTGTTCTCCTGGACCCATCCTCTCTTGGTTCTGCTTCAATTGTAATTGCCAACGCAGGACATACTGCCTCACACAACTTACAGGCAATACATCTTTCTTCACCATTTGGATATTTTCTTAAAGCATGCAAACCTCTAAATCTCGGTGATATTGGTGTTTTTTCATCGGGATACTGGATAGTAACCTTTCTTGTAAAAAAGTGCTTACCGGTTATTTTTAATCCTTGTAACAATTCCCATAAGAAAAAAGTTCTAAAGTAATGTGCAACTGATTTAAACATTATTACCCCTTACCACCAAGGCCCTACTTGGAATTTCACTAAAAACGCTACCACTATGACCCAAACTAACGTTAAAGGTATAAAAATTTTCCAACCTAAACGCATGATTTGGTCATATCGATATCGTGGAAATGTAGCTCTAACCCATAAAAACATAAACATAAAAAAGGCTGTCTTCAAAAATAACCAGACCATGCCTGGCACCCAAATAAACCACTCTTGAACCACTGGAATATTCTGAAATGGTGACAACCAACCACCACAGAAAAATACTGCAGTTAATATACTAACTAAAATCATACTCGCATATTCTGCCAGGAAAAACAAAGCAAACCGCATACCAGAATACTCTACATGAGGACCAGCAACAATTTCAGATTCACCCTCAACCACATCAAATGGGGCACGATTTGTTTCAGCTAATCCAGAAACAAAATAAACAATAAATAGTGGAAATAGCGGAATCCAATACCAATGCCATATCCCACCAGATTGTGCCATTACAATTTCAGATAAATTTAATCCTTTTGCCGCAATTAGAACACCCAGTAGGGCAAAACCCATTGCCAACTCATATGAAACAACTTGAGCTGCTGAGCGTAAAGCACCATACATTGCATATTTAGAATTTGAAGCCCAACCAGCTATAATAATCCCATAAATACCAATAGATGTCATAGCTAACAAATACAAAATCCCAAGATTCATATTTGATACGGCCATCTTATCGCCAAATGGTACAACCGCCCAAGCAGCAATCGCTGGAACAAAGGCAAGCGCTGGCGCTACAATATACAAATATTTACTGGACTTGGTTGGTAAAATTATTTCCTTTAACAGTAATTTAACGCCATCCATTATAGGTTGTAATATACCAAAAGCGCCCACTCTATTAGGCCCAATTCTATCTTGCATATAGCCAATTACTTTTCTTTCAAAAAAAGTAAAATAAGCAACCGCTAATAACAATGGTACAATAATTAGCAGTACTTTTAATATGATCCAAATAATATGCAATATGATATCCATTACGCTATTTCCTCTTGCATACGCTGAATACTAATAGCGCTGTTCTTGGCATTTGCACTATAACAGTGCGCTGGCAACATAATCTCAGTATCTGCAAATGTCTTATCTATTTCTATACAAGCCTTGCCACAACTTTGCTTATCAAAACTAACGCTAACAATCTCCCCTGAAATAAAACCATGGTTACTCGCATATTTCGATGATACATATAACTTCTGGGCATTAATGTGATCTGCCGTTAAAGTTAATGGCTTAGAGCGCCTAGTTAACATGTCTATAGAGTATAGTGAGAAATTAACCGAAACACTTACATCTGCTGAAAGGTTATTTGAAAAATTATAGATATTTTTTTCTAAACTTGAAAAGCTTGGGATATCAATTTTCACTTCAGCGAGTTCAGCCTGTACCTCATTTATTGTGTTATACTCAAAACCTGGTAATTGCAAAAGAGAACCCAAAACCCGAATAACCTTCCAACCTGGCTTGGATTCACCTAATGGCTTAACAACGGGCTTAAACGATTGAGATAAACCATAATAATTAATAAAAGAACCATCTGTTTCTGTAAATGGTGTAATGGGCAATATAACATCTGAATATGACTTCTGATCATCTGTTAAAAATGTGTTTATGCTAATTACAAAATCTCTTTTCTTCAATATTTCAATAGTATTTGAGCCATATATAGAATCAAATTCTGGTTCAATATTAAATAATATCGTTGCTTCAATATCTTCTTGATCACTTAAAATTTGCTTCGCTGTTAAACCAACATCTAAATCAGCACAGCTATAAGGTAAAAAATTTGCAAGCTTAGCACCAAACGCATTTGATCCAAATGATAAACTACCTCCCTTTGCCTGTGACAACTCTTTAACTAGACTAAAAAAAGTCATTACATTGCCAAAATTAGACAGGGGTATTGCTTTTTGGCCAAGCAAAATAATAGGATTCTTTGCTTCCAGCAAACCATCCGCTAATTTTTTGACTTGGGCATCAGCCTCTACTGAGTCATACAACTTTGCTAATTGGGCACGAATATTGCCAGGTTTTTTGCTATGCAATACTTTTGCCAAAGCCAATAATTTTTTAGGAAAATCAATACTATGTGTTTTTAATAAATCAATTTTATAATTAAAATCAAACTCACTTGGATTGATCGCCGTCACTTTAGCACCAGCCAAAACCGCTTTACGAACACGATGACTAATTAAAGGTACTTCTTTGCGCAAATTTGTACCGACAAGCAACACAAAATCAGACTTTTCTATTTCATCGAAGGTGCAATCAATGCCATTACCAGCCGTAACTGGCACTTCTAATTGACCCTGCTTGATACGTGAATCCAAGTTATTACTGCCTAACCCACGAAGTAATTTTTGTAACAAATAATATTCTTCTGTCGTACAAGACTCTGAAGCCAGAGCTGCTATCTTATCTGACCCAGATTTTTCAGCGACAAGCTCCAATGAAGTTTTCACAAAATCCAAGGCTTCCTCCCAAGTAACGATTACCCAATCATCATTTTTCTTGATCATCGGCTGCGTAACTCTATCTTCTGAGTTTAAACCCTCATACGCAAATCTATCTCTATCAGACAACCATACTTCATTGACAGCTTCATTATCCTGAGGAACAACCCTAAAAACCTTGCCACGACGAGTGTGCATAAAAATATTTGCGCCCACACTGTCACCATGTGATATTGAAGGAGACTGTTGTAACTCCCACGCGCGTGCTTCAAACCTAAATGGTTTTGATGTCAAAGCACCCACAGGACACACATCTATAACATTCCCTGAAAGCTCTGAATCAAGTGTCTTTTCAATATAGGTTCCAATTTTAGTCCGATCACCTCGATCAGTCCCTCCCAATTCTCTTTGACCTGATATTTCTTCACCAAAACGGACACATCTTGTGCAACAAATACACCTTGTCATTTCAGTAGCAACAAGTGGTCCCAAATCAGGATCTGGCAGAACCCGCTTCTTCTCAATAAAATCAGAAGCATCCCTACCATAACCCATTGCAACATCCTGTAACTCACATTCACCACCCTGATCACATATAGGACAATCTAACGGGTGGTTAATAAGTAAAAACTCCATTACTGCTTTTTGATACGCCAAAGTTTTAGGGGACTTCGTAAATACCTTCATTCCATCTGATATTGGTGTTGCACAGGCAGGTGATGGTTTTCTTGCACCCTCAACATCAACTAAACACATTCTACAGTTAGCTGCAATTGACAGTTTTTTATGATAACAAAAACGTGGAATATAAATATTATTCTCATCAGCAACCTGTATCAGCATCTGACCTGGTTTGGCTGCAATACTTTTTCCATCAATTTCAACCGTAAATGTTTTTGGTCTTTCTTGTCCTGACACTTTAGGCACCTTGAGTTGATTTAGTTAAACTACATTTATTTTCAACAAAGTATTCAAATTCATGTCTAAATTTATTTAAGTAACTTTGCACTGGCCAAGCTGCTGCATCACCAAGACCACATATAGTATGACCTTCGATATTACCAGCCACTCTTATGAGATTATCAATATCTCCTGGGCGACCACCCCCTTTTAAAATTCGTTTTAAAGTCCTTGACATCCAGCCAGTTCCCTCTCGACATGGTGTGCACTGGCCACAGGACTCTTCGTGATAAAAATCAGCAAGCAGTGACAATACTTCAACCATGCAAGTATCTTCATCCATCACGATAACTGCACCAGACCCTAACATCGACCCTGCTTTACCAATAGACTCATAATCCATATTAACAGCCAACATTTCTTCACCTGTTAATATCTTACAAGAACTACCACCTGGAATAACTGCTTTAATATTTTTATCGCCAAGCACGCCACCACACATTTCCAATAAATCTTTAAATGGCGTTCCTAAATTTATTTCAAATACACCTGGGTTTTTAACATGCCCAGAAACACAAAACATTTTTGTTCCACCACTTGCCTCTGTACCAAGCCCCTTAAACCATTCACCTCCATTTTCAAGGATAGGTGGGACTGAAGCATAAGATTCCGTATTATTAATATTAGTGGGTCTTTTATATAAACCAGAATTAGCTGGAAAAGGAGGTTTAAATCTTGGCTGACCCTTTTTACCTTCTAACGAGTCCAACAGTGCAGTTTCTTCACCACAAATATATGCACCTGCGCCAATAGCACAGTGCAATTGAAAATCAACACCAGAGCCCAACAAATTTTTACCTAAAAGCCCAGCTTCTCGCGCTTCAACTAAAGCAGTTTCAAATCTTTCAATTGGCTCATAAAATTCACCACGGATATAATTATACCCAACAGTTGACCCAGTCACATAGCCACCTATTGCCATCCCCTCGATAAGCTGATGCGGATTATAGCGCATAATATCTCTATCCTTGCACGTACCTGGCTCACCTTCGTCAGAATTACAAACCACATATTTCTGCCCTGGCAAATTACGCGGCATGAAACTCCACTTAAGTCCCGTTGGGAAACCAGCGCCACCCCTACCTCTTAAACCAGACAATTTCAATGTCTCTATGATTTCTTCAGGTGGTATTTTCTCGGTTAGTATTTTTTTCC